>CADCOO010000273.1 GCA_902803085.1 uncultured Planctomycetota bacterium | reverse complement strand
CCGGAACGGCGATCGAATCGGTCGTCCGCGCGTCGAGGGCGACTTGCCGACCCCGCTTCGTCGCCGATCCCTCGGCGCCAACCTTGAGATCGTTCAGCCGACCTCCGACCAAAACGGTCGCGTCGGCGCACGGCTCAGCGAAGAGTTTACGCCGTACGAGGACAAGTTGCAATTGGACGTCGACGCGGAAGTCGTTATTCGCGGCAAGGTTTCCGAAGGCGCGAGCGTTAAGGTTAAGGAGGAGCCGATTCTCGTCAATAGCGAAGGCGCGTTCTCCGTTCGATTCTCGCTGCCGGAGCGACGGCATGTTTATCCGGTCGTCGCAACTTCTGGGGACGGCGTGGAGACGCATACGATTATTATCGCGATTGATCGCAATACGAAGACGCTCGATCCGGTCTTTCGCGAGGACGAGGATTAACGCCCCCCCTTTTAGCAAAGGTGAAAAAGAGTAAACTAACTCTTTACGACTTTAGTTTGCGCGTCGCGCTCGTCGGAGTTCGGCGCGCCTTTTATTAGCCGACGCTGTGCGCGGCAAGAGCAATAGGGCAGACGAGTGGATATTTATACGCGACTGAGCGACCTACCCGACGATATGGCGCGACCGGCGCTGGCGATCGGCAAGTTCGACGGCGTGCACGTCGGGCACGCGCGCATTTTAGCGCGACTCGTCGAATACGCTCGGCGCGAAAGTCGACCGGCGGTCGTCTTTACCTTCGATCCGCCTCCGCGCGATATTCTCACGCCCGATCGGCCGACCGCGCTGCTATGCGATCTTGAAGAAAAACGCAAGTTGATCGAACGCGCCGGGGTCGACGCGCTCATTCTCTATCCGACGACGCGTGAATTTCTGAATCAGACGGCGGAAGAGTTCTTTTCCGAGACGCTCGTTGACCGTCTTCGCGTCGCGCGACTCGTCGAGGGCGAGAGCTTCTCCTTCGGACGCGGACGCGAAGGGCGCGGCGAGCGGCTCAAGGCGCTCTGTCGGGACGCGAAGGTCGCGCTAGACGTCGTGCCGTCCGCCGAACTCGACGGTTCGCCGATTTCCAGCAGCGCCATTCGCGCGGCGTTGCGCGCGTGCGACGTCGTCGGCGCCGCGCGACGACTCGGGCGGCGCTATCGTCTCAAGGGCGTCGTTGGGCGCGGCGATCAGCGCGGGCGCGAGCTTGGATTTCCGACGGCGAATCTCACGCAACCGACCTCGCTTCTTCCTGGCGCGGCGCTTTATTCCGCGATCGTTACGCTGCCGAACGGCGAACGTCGTCGCGCGGCGGTAAATTTGGGCGGCAATCCGACCTTCGGCGTCGACTCCGTTAAAATTGAAGCGCACCTTCTTGAATTCTCCGGCGATCTCTACGGCGCTCCGCTAACGATCGACTTTTGCGAAAAGATTCGCGATATCGTCGCGTTTGACTCACCCGACGCGCTCCTGCGTCAGATGCGTTCCGATCTGGAAATCGCGCGTCGCGCACCTTGGGATTAGCGTAAGTTTGCCGTTAGAACGCGCGAAAATTCCTCTTGTCTCCTTTTGATTAATTGTCTACAATCCCTCCATACCGGCGTAGGTTCGCCGGGACGCATTGACGCATAGACCAGGAAGGATCCTAATGGGAGCTACAAGCGTGCGAAAAGAATCGTCCGTCTTGGACGTCGCTCGAATTACTCGCGTACGCGTACGACGCGCGTGGCGCGACGCCGCGCTAACGTCTCTATTGGGCGTTCTTCTTATACCATATTTTCTCGGATGTTGCGCTATTCGCGAACGATACAATCGCCTCGACGTGCCCGTCGGCGCCTACGAGCCGGAACAGCCGAACCCGCTCTTCGTGCAGACGGACGATCCCGAAGCGCTGTGGGACGCCATCGTCGACGTTATCGACAACTATTTCGTAATTTCGACCGAAAATCCCGTTCGAACTTACGAGCGAACCGACGAGAACGGTAAGAGATACTACTATCGCACCGAAGGACGCATCGATACCGAACCCTCTATTATGGGCGGCGTTCAAGAGCCCTGGAGGAGAAACGGTTCCGAATGCGGCGATCGATGGTTCGCGACCTTTCAGACCGTTCGATCCTACGCCTATGTGCGCGTTACCCCGGAAGAGAAGGGGTTCTTTATCTACCTAACGATTAATCGCGAGATCGAAGACATGCCGCGTCCGATCGGCTCGAACGTCGACTATAACCTCCGCTTTAACGACGATCTGAGCCAGCTCTCCCAGGCGGTCGGCGAACGCTCGCCCTCAAAAGGCTGGATCGACGCCGGACGCGCAACCGATCTAGAAGCCCGCGTTATGAAGGAAATCGCATGGCGCGTCGGCGTTCCGCGCACGGTTATTCACGAAGGAATTGACGCTAATTTGCAGCCGTAGGCGCTGCGGAACTTCGTTTTGACCGCATTTTTCCCGGGCGGCGGCAGAACGCTTGCGATCCGACCGGAACGACGCGCAGCGTACAATAAAAAACGCGCAATCGTCCAGACGTCCGCGAGGGGCGTTGCGTTCGATTGCGCATAATATTTGTTTCGGAGCGGTTTTTTGTTTCTTGTGTGATTCTGGCGGCTGGCGCCGAATTGCGCCGACCAAATTGGTTTGAAGCGCGCTTGCGATCCTACCGCCGGTTTTGTTATTATCCTGGCGGGTTGGTTGACTACGTTTAAGAGGACGTTCGTCGTTTTGAGCGGGCGCTATCGCGCCTACGCGAACCGATTCCTGATCGTCTCCTCAAAAAGCTCAATCCTTTCTCGAATCTCTCGTACCGAATCCCCTCCGAATTTCTCGACGAGCGCGGCGGCGATTTCAAAGGCGACGACGTTCTCCATAACGACGCTCGCCGCTGAAATAGCGCAGGCGTCGCTTCGTTCGAAGGAGGCTTCAACCGCCTCTTTCGTTTCGAGATCGATCGACCGGAGCGGCTTGCGGAGCGTGGGGATCGGCTTCATGGCGCCGCGCACTACGATCGGCTCGCTATTGCTCATGCCGCCTTCGACGCCGCCCGCGCGATTCGTCGGACGAACGAAGCCGAGCGATCTCGTTCTTACCCGCGCTTCGTCCCAAAGAATTTCGTCGTGCGCCCGCGAACCGGGCAAAGACGCCAACTCGAACCCGGCGCCAATCTCGACCCCTTTGAACGCCTGGATCGCCGCGACCGCTTGCGCTAGTTTGCCGTCCAGCTTGCGCGACCATTGCGCGTGCGTGCCCAATCCGAAGGGCGCGTTATAGACTCGCGTTACTACGACGCCGCCTAACGTGTCCCCCGACTCCTTCGCCGCGTCGATCGCCCCTTTCGCCGCGTCGTCCGCGTCAGGACGCAATGAGAAGAGCTCGCTGGAGTCGCGAAGGCGACGTTGCTCCGTCGGGGTAAACGCGAGCGTTGCCGCTTCCGGCGCGAGATCGACTGCGCCGACCCGCTCGACGTAACCGACGACCTCGATTCCAAACTCGCGCAATAGCAGTTGCGCCAACGCGCCCGCCGCGACCCTGCCCGCCGTCTCTCGCGCGCTCGAACGCTCTAGAATCGGACGGATTCCGACGCCGTATTTCAGCGCGCCCGTGAGATCGGCGTGCCCCGGTCGAGGACGCGTTAGCTCCGGCATGCTCTCCAGTTTGTAGTCTCTATTTTTGACCCACAGTAGAATAGGGGAGCCCATGCTAACGCCGTGCAGAACGCCCGTGAGAATCTCCGCCGCGTCCGTCTCGATCGCCTGGCGCCCGCCGCGACCGTAACCCGACTGGCGCCGTTGCAGTTCGCGCGCGATAAACTCAGCGTCGAGCGTAACGCCCGCCGGAAAACCGTCGACTAGCGCCGCGATTCCTTTGCCATGCGATTCGCCCGCCGTTAAATAAGTCAGCATGATAATCGTCCTCTATTCTAGAAGTGAGAGTTTAGACGCGCAGTTCCGATTCGGCGACGGCAACGTTCGGGTAACGTTTGCGAATCGGATCGACGACTTCGGTTATGAACTCTTCGACCTGCTCCGGGGCGCGTCCGACGAATTTCATGGGGTCGAGCTCGGCGTCGACGTCGACGTTGGCGAAGGCAGGGTCGTTGCGCAGGCGTTCGATCATGTCGTTTTCTCCGCCTTCCGCTTTAACGACGTT
>CADCOO010000272.1 GCA_902803085.1 uncultured Planctomycetota bacterium | reverse complement strand
GTGGCGCCGTCGGTAATTTGCGCGAATTTCTCGCACAAGCGCTCGGGACAGAAACTGAATTTCCCGTCAACCAGAGCGCGGAAAAGTTCGATCTTCCCCTCGATCTTTCCCTCGATCTTTCCCTCGATCTTTCCTTCGATCTTTCCCGCAAGTTTTAATTCGTCAAAATAGGAAATCATCGTATCCCTCGCTTCCTTTTTCCGTAAATTTGCGTTGATATCGAGCGCGTCTTCGAGCGTGAGCGGTCGATCCAAGTTTTTGAGCGCTCTGTCGGTATAGGTAAAGTTGGCGCGCGCTAGTTTTCGTTCGCGATCGCCCCACTCGTCGACTTCGTTATAGGTCTGGAAAATCTGTTTGTAGACGCCGGGAAGTTCCTCTAAACTTGCGGTCGCGAGCAATTCGCCCATAACGCGCAGGAAGGGCGAACCGACGAGCGCGCCCTCTCGGTACATTCGCGTTAGGTTCACGCCCATAATGGGAAAGCGGACGCTCCAACGTTGTAGCGCGTCTGGCAACGGATAGCAGATCTCCCATTGCGGGGGCTTATAGTCGACGTTCTTACCGGAATAGAGCAAGAGAACAAGCGGCTGAGCTAACTTCGCGGGTCGCTCCTCTTTTTTCGTTTCCTTCCAGTCGGCGTAACGACGACGGCAGACGAGCGCGAAATAATACAGCAGTTGGTTGATTATCTCCTGATCCGCGGCGCCGCCGCCCCACGATTTATGCTCTACGATTAAGGTCATATCCAACGGAAGACCGTCCGACTTGGGAGGAATCCGGTAGACAAAGTCAAGCACGTTCTTCCCCATGAAGTCGTCGTATATCTCGTTCGACAGGATCTCAAGCTCGTCGACGTCGAATTCGCGCGCTATATCGGGCGCGTACGCCTTTACGAATTCGATTGCGGTCAGACGATCGCCGAGGGTAATATGACACAAGGAGTCGTGGATCGAACCGTACCTTTTCTCCGCCTCGTCAAAGCTCAATAGCGACGATCCGTCGGCGTCACGCGGTATTGAAAAAACTTCTTTCTTAACCATGATTGCCCGTCTTACAACTTGTCGACGTCGCCGTCAACACAAAAGAGCGCGCCGACGCCCTGCGATTGTAGCGAATTTCGCAACCGACGTCAACGCGCAACGCGTCCGCAGTTGGAACGCCGCCGTCCTTTAGAGCGCGCGGCGTTCCAATAAGTTCCTCGACGAATCAAGCAAGGATCAGAACCAGCCGCCGTACGCGACAATAAAGCCTGCGGCAACGACGGAGACCATGCTCATCAGCTTAATGATGATATTGAGCGAAGGACCGGTCGTGTCCTTGAAGGGGTCGCCGACCGTGTCGCCGACGACGGTCGCTTTGTGGCATTCGGAATGCTTGCCGCCCAGTTCGGGCTCGAGGTTCGCTTCCACGTACTTCTTGGCGTTGTCCCACGCGCCGCCCGCGTTCGCCATATAGACGGCGACGCAGAAGCCTGCGGTCAACGCGCCGACGAGCAGACCAATTACGCCCGTTACGCCCAAGAAGAGCCCGACGACGAGCGGCATAACCAAGCCGAGTAGCGACGGAATAATCATCTCGCGTTGCGCAGCCTTAGTGGAGATAGCGACGGGGGTTTCGTAATCGGGCTCGTTCTTATATTCCATGATTCCTTCGATCTCGCGGAACTGCCGACGCACTTCCTCGACCATTCCAGAGGCGGCGCGTCCGACGGCGGTCATAGTGAGCGCGCCGAAGACGAAGACGGTCATGGCGCCGAGGAAAATGCCGACGAGCGTTTTCGGGTTCAGGAGGTTGCAGGAGCAGTAATCCATCCAGTCCATCATGTTGGCGTTCTTGACGAGCGTCATTTCGGGCTCTTCGGCGCCAGTTGGGACGAACGGGCACAGAGCCGCGACTTCTTGCGAGATAAAGGCGGGCTTTTTCTTGGTCGCCGTCAGGCTGGCCCAGGCTTCGTTGGATTCCTTCCATGTCGTCTTAGCGCCGCGATAGATCGCAAGATCCTCGTTCGGATTCTTGCTCTGTTGCGGTTTGACAAGGTAGGATTTCGGGAACCAATCTTCGCCGTTCTCTTTGAGCTTGGCTTTCTCCGCCTCGACGGCTTCTCTACCCGCGTAGTAGACGACAAAATTGTCGGAGACTTTGTAGAAGCCCGGCTGCGCCGCAGAATCCTGCTCGATCGCTGTTACGGCGGAAACGCCCCAACGCTCGAAACCGACGCGAACCTCTTCCACGTACGCCGCGAGCAAAGCGAGCGCCGTAAGCGCCGCGCTGCCGATTGCGAAGCCTTTGCCCGTCGCCGCCGTCGTATTGCCAAGCGAGTCGAGCGCGTCGGTGCGCTGACGAACTTCTTCTGGAAGACCCGCCATTTCCGCGTTGCCGCCCGCGTTGTCCGCGATCGGACCGTAAGCGTCCGTAGCAAGCGTTACGCCGAGCGTCGACAGCATGCCGACCGCCGCGACGCCTACCCCGTAGAGGCCGAGCGAGAACGTCTTAACGTCCCCGAAATTAAAGCCCGTCGTAAAGCCGAACGCCAAAATCGTCGCGACGCCAACGATCACGACCGGCGCCCAAACGCTGTACATGCCTTCCGCAATACCGGCGATAATAACAGTCGCCGGGCCCGTCTTGCCCTGACGCGCGATCGCTTTCGTCGGGTTATATTCGTACGCGGTTCGGTATTCCGTCCATTTGCCGATCAGCCATCCGGCGAACAAACCGGTTACGACCGAAGCGCCCGCCCATTTCGCCGAACCGGGCAGCATGGCGAGCGAAATCAGAATCGCCAGAACGCCAATAATAATCGAAGGTAGATTAACGCCGCGCCCGAGCGCCTTAAGGAGCGCGCCCTGGTCCGCGTTTTCGTCCGTCTTAACGAGAAAAACGCCGAAGATCGAGAGCGCGATTCCAACCGCCGCAAGAATAATCGGCAGGAAGAGCGCGCGCATCTGCGTGCCGACCGGCGCGCCCATCGCCGCGTACGCCGCGACGCCTAGCGCCGCTGAGGAAAGAATCGAGCCGCAGTACGATTCATAGAGGTCCGCGCCCATGCCGGCGACGTCGCCGACGTTGTCGCCGACGTTGTCCGCGATCGTCGCTGGATTGCGGCGGTCGTCTTCCGGAATGCCCGCTTCGACTTTACCGACGAGGTCGGCGCCGACGTCCGCCGCTTTCGTATAGATGCCGCCGCCGACGCGCGCGAAGAGCGCCTGCGAAGACGCGCCCATGCCGAAGCAGAGCATAACGACCGTGATTTCCGTAAGGCTCATCGTCCAGCCGAACGCCGGAAAGACCCAGTAGAGCGCGCCAAACCACAGAACGACGTCGAGAAGACCGAGGCCAACGACCGTTAGACCCATAACCGCGCCGGAACGGAACGCAACTTGCAAGCCCTGATTGAGAGACTTCTGCGCGCCCGCCGCCGTACGCGACGACGCCCACGTCGCCGTCTTCATGCCGAACCAGCCGGCGAGACCCGAGAAGAAACCGCCCGTCAGGAACGCCCAAGGAACGATCTTATTCTGCACGCCCGCGCCCCATGCGAGCCACATGAGAAACGCCCAAATCACGACGAAGAAGACTGCGACCACACGGTACTGCTGTTTCAGGTACGCGTTTGCGCCCTTGCGAACCGCAGCCGCTATCTTGATCATTTCTGGAGTTCCTTCGTCCTCCTTCATCATGGCTTTAAAGAAGCGGACGGCATAGACCAACGACGCGCACGCTCCTATCAAAGCAAGGAGCCACAGCGCGCCAAAACCCGAGAAGAAACTAACGCGCGAGACGTCGGACGCTTCGTCGGCGCTCGCCGTCGCGTCGGACGACGCGACTTCTACTTCCGTCGCAACCGGCGCCGGCGCCGCCTCGGGCGCGTCCGTCGCGGTCGCCGCCGCGTCGGCGGTTTGCGGCGACGCTAGCGCTTGCGGCGCGTTCGAAAAGGGCACGCATAACAACAACGCAAGCGCTACGACGCTCGCGCACGACGTCTTCAAACAACTTTTGCTAATTTTCATTGCGCAAAGGACTCCATTGTGACGCAGTATCGTCGCGCTCGCCGAACGCAAACGCGATTTGACCGATTCTCATGACGCGACGTCGAAAAACGACGCGTTACTGGCGCGCTTCCCCAACTTGCCACATACAATTCGTCGAGAATGAGCGCGCGCACCTTTCAATATATTATTGTCGTTGCGTGTGAAATGTCAAGCGACGCCCGACAAAACTGCCGCACGCTCGCATCGTCGCATCGCAAATAGAGCGGAAATGGCGAAAATTCTGGCAAACGTCCCATTTTGTCTTTTTTAACATTCTCAAAAAAATCATTTCGTCCGAAACTAATCGGGACAAAAAATCGTCAAATAAACGCCCTTTTTAAAATTTCACACTTGCAAAATTGTGGCGGATATTGTAGAATAAGTTTACGTTGCCTCCTTGGCGACACACGATTGCAATAATCAGACGCGCCGCGCAAACCCTTCCAGGAGACGTTTCGCTCGGCGGCGATTCGATTCATTATAGATCCATGATACCCTCATCACGAAAGGTCACCCTTTATGACTAATTCCAAACGTCGCGGCTTTACGCTCGTCGAACTACTGGTCGTTATTGCGATCATCGGTATTCT
>CADCOO010000271.1 GCA_902803085.1 uncultured Planctomycetota bacterium | reverse complement strand
AGGATTCTTACCGTCGTAAAGGGTTTCTCGACGAGGGACAGACCGAACCAACGATTGAGAATCCAATAGGGCGCCGCCATAACGGTCGGCAAAAGAGTCGGCTTGCTCGAATACATATAGCCGGACGCCGGATTAGCGGGATTCCAGTCTTCGTCGTTCAATCCGTGCTTAACGACGTCGATCGATTCCCAGCCGGGCGTCTCCCACGCCTTGTCGATCGCGTACGGCACCAGCTCTTTTCGATAGGACTCGGCGCGACGGTTCTCTTCGCAATTCTTTTCTGGACAGTCGGCCGCGCAATTGCGCAAGACGTCGCCGTCGGCATAAGGCGCCGATCTGTCGGTCGGCACGAAACGATAGACGCGCGCGTCCTTTTCAACGAGCGCGCGTATCGTCGCCCAACGACTGCGATCATTTGCGCAGAGAGTCGGACGCGCCTTCATAGCGTCGGCGGTCAGCGCCGTATAAATGCGCGTCATTTCGCGATTGAACTGCTCCTCGGAAAGATTCTTCGCGCTCAGTTCTTTCGCTCTCGTTTCCAACGTCTTTGGAATCTGCGCGAGGCGATAATTCTGAATCGCGCGGTCCGGCGCGGAATCTACCGACGCTATTTTGCCAAACGCTATGCCTAACGCCGTTACGATAAGGACAAAATAGACGAAACGCAATGAGAAACGGTCGGTCTCAACCTTCTTCTCGTTCGTCGTTTCTTCCGGGGAAACAGCCGTCTTCATTTCGTATCCTTTCAATTATCGTTACTTCTTACCGCGAATCCACGTTTGACGCTGCGTCTGACCGGTCGACGGCGCCGGAGTCGTTGGATTCGGCGTCTCCGTCGTCGACGCGCCCGTAGGCGACGCGATTAAGCCTGGAGTCGTTATGTCGAGCGCCGCGTCCGCGCTAGCGAACGGCGAAGAGGCGTCGGCGAAGGGAACGTCACCCGTCTGCTGATCGACGATCGCAAACGGATTAAGACTTGGAAGGGTCGTTCCGCCTAATCCGCCGCCTATGCCGCCGCCAAGGCCGCCTCCGGCGCCCAATTCTGGCGTCGGCGCGCTTGGGGACGGTTCTGATTCCCTGGGAGCGGCCGGCGCGCGCGCCGACGATTGAGGCGCCTCGTTCGACGGAGACGAAACTCCGGCAAGCCAATCGGCGCCGAATCGCTCGCGCGTCTGACGCGTACGCGCCGTTCGTTCGTTAACGTTGCGATCGCGCGTCGTTCGTTCCTCGATAGCGCGCGACGCCGCTTCGCGTTCCGCGCCGGCGCGCTCGCGAGGGATCGCGCGTTCCGCCGGGTTGCGCGACGTCGCCGTTCGTTCCCTGGGCGCGCGTTCGCGCGCTTCGCGCGTCGCGACCGTTCTCTCGCGAGGAGCGCGCGCGCGTCCCGTCGCGTAGGGATTCTGACCGGCGGCTCGACGACTATTCGCCGTCTCGGCGCCGCGCCGCGTCGTAACGGCGCCCGACCGCACGACCGTCGGTTCGCGCCGGTGAATCGTCTTCGCGCGCGAAAACGGAGTCGTCGGCAGATACGCAATGAATTCAAAGACGTCCGGCTCCGACGCGCCGATCTCGGCGGCGATTCCTTCGAGGGTCGCGTAACTCCCGTCGTTCGCAAAGTCGACGCACACGCCCGCGCTATTATAAGTCGCGCCAGCGTCCTCAAGCTCCTCCGCGCGCGCTAGGTACTCGTCCTCGCCGTCGGCGGAATTCGTTAAGTCGGCGCCGCCCGCCAGTCCAGAGGACGCGTCCGGCGCGTCGAGCGCGCCGCCCAAAAGCGCCGTCGGCGACGCCGAGTCCTCGTCGGGCTCTTCGTCGTCCTCGGTCGTCGCAAGTTCCGACGTCTGCGTCCGATCAAAAGGCGCAGACGCAGGTTTCGTCAGGGCAACTCCGCGAAACGCCGCAGTATAAGAGTCGGGCGTGCGGTAACTATTAAAGACGTCGACGCTCTCGGCGTTCGATTCGCCCGCCGTCGCCGTTAGCGAGCCGGAAAGTCGACTCAAATCGTTTTCATTCTCGGCGCTCAGAGTCGGCGTCTTTGCCTTGGCGATCGTCTCGAGATCGGGGACGAGCGGCAGACTTGTCATGAGGGGCGAATTGCGATAGAGATCGACGTCGTCGAGGGGCGCGAGCTTCAACTCGACCTTAATTGCGGTCGGTAGTCCGTTCTTTTCGAGACTATCCCATGAATCGAACCAGGTCGTCCCGTCGTAGTAACTGAATCGACAATCGAGAACTTCCGGCGCCCAGGTCGTGCCGTCGTCCGCGTCCATGGCAATTTGAACCGCCGTCATGGGAGGTTCGAGAATCGCTTCGGCCGCGTTCTCCGTCGCCGCTTCCAATTCCGAGTACGCGAGCGTTGAATTCGCGCTCGAAGGAGGGGACGTTAGCGAACCGGAAAGGGTCGACTCGTTGGGATCAAAGGGCGCGTCCGCGACCGAGGACGGCGACGTCGAAGCGTCTTCTTCGTCCTCGTCGGGCGTTTCATAATCGAGCTCGCGACGCGAAAGACCATATTTCTGAACGAGGGGCCGGAAACCGTCCCAGAAGAGAACTTGGTCGCCGCCAACGTCAAGAGAGCCGGCGGCGCTTGTGAGCGAACCGCCAAGCGTCTCGTCGGCGCCGGTCGACGCGACGGACGCGGAAGACGCGGCGACGTTCGACGACGCGCCCTCGCGCAACGCGTTAATCGGTACGAATTCGTAAAATATCGTCTTCAGTTCGGGAACTTGGCGCGAATAGAGCGTCTTGTCGCCCCCGGACATAACGCGGCGATTCTCCTCTGCGTCCGCCGTCGACGCAAACGAATTCGGCTGTACGACGTCGATCTGCAAAGAACGCGCGTCCCCGCGAAGACCAAAATGACGAACGTACTGACGCGTCGGATCGTTCGGAGTATCTTGAATCGGATCCTGAACGGCGGCGCCAAGGTCGTCGCTGAGCATTTGCGAAATCGAACGCGCCAATTGCGCGCGACTCACTCGCCGTTCGTTCGCGCTGTAATGACGCGAGAAGAGTTGGATCATCGAGCTTAGCCCGGCGAGCAAAATCGCCATGAGACCGAGCACGAGCAAAATCTCCAACAGAGTAAACGCGCGACGCGTCTCTCGGGGAAATATTCTCTTTCGTTTCGTCATATCCAACTTGCTCTCTTCCAAGGACGGGCGCGCGCGCGCCGTCGAATTAAAAGCCCGTCAAACTCCCGCCGACCGGCGACGAGCCGGGCGAATTCATCGCGCGATCGACCGCGTCGAACGCCGAACCCGATTCCAACTCCGCCGCGTCCTGATCAAACGCGGTTCCCGGCGTCGAGTCGAGCGATCCGCCAACGTTCGCGTCGGGATTCAAGTCGTGCGCCAGCGTCTCGCCCGTTCCGTCGATCGCCGTCGTCTTACCGTCGGCGTCGACGCGAACGACGCGCGTGCGAACGTCCGCGCGTCTCGCCCATTCTTTGAGCACAATGCGTCGTCCCGGCTCCGGCGTTCTCGCAACGACGAGCGATTGAGGGTTATACGGCGAGACGGTCTCGAACGTCTCATAACGTTGCGCCGTAATTCGTATCGCAATCACCTTGTCGATCGGTCCGTCGAGCGCTTCGACCGTCGCCGACCACTTAGGCGCGTCCGGAATGGGAATCTCCACGCCCAACGCGGCGACGCTCGTCCCGGAAAGAATCGAATTCATCATATTCTCGCACGCCAACTGCACGACCGTCTCCTCCGCAATGCGTTCGGAATAGCGCGCGGAGTGCGTCGTCATAGCCGTTATTAACGCCAAGCCCATGCCGAGGATCGCCAATACGACGAGAATTTCCAATAGAGTAAAACCAGATCGCTTCGTCATTGCCGCCGTCCCCTATT
>CADCOO010000270.1 GCA_902803085.1 uncultured Planctomycetota bacterium | reverse complement strand
TTATTATTATAAAACGACGGTCGTCGGCGTCAATCGAACGACCGCCGCGCGCCGACGCGCAACGTAGACGGCGGCGCCCGAATCGGTTCGTCGCAACTCTTTATTTTACAATGAGATTTACAATTGAAAATGAAAACGCCGCCCAGCTCGAGCGACGTCGGACAATATTAAATACTATAATGATCATAAGCTAAACTTATACTAAGTCGATTATCCCTATTTTCCCGATTAGCATTTCGTCCATTAGAGAAAATATCGCCAGATTTAGATTTTAGACCGGACGTTAAACGTATGGCCTCGGCGAGCGCCCGCGGAGAAAAAACTTTTTTTGAAAAAAATCCGCCGCAGCGCACGATTTTCCGATTTCGTTGCCTAAAAGAGCCGCGATTTGCGTCCGACGGCATGCGGCGGAATATTCGACCCCGAGCCGCGCGATATTGAAAATGAACGCGACGTCTTAGGGGAGAGCCAGAGCGACAGGGCAGAAGAGAGCTTCAAACGAACCGTTTAATATTGGGACGCGCAAAAGGAGACGACCGCCTTGCGCGAAGATCGTCCAACCGCGCGGCGGCGCGAACTGGTCGGCGACCTGAAACTACTGTCGCTCGCCCTTGAGCAAAGTCCGCAACTGCGCCTCGCGATCGCTCAGGCGCTCCTCCTCGGCGGCTTCGTTCCGGCTCGTATAAGACGTAAAGGAAACGGCGAGCGCGCCGCGAATCGCGCGATATTCCTCGCGCGTTATTTCGCCTTCGTCGTAGAGTCGACCGTACTCTTCGAGGGTCTCCTGCAACGTCGGGGTCGACGTCGCGCCCTTGCGCTGACGCAACTGCGACAGAATATACCAGGCGACGGCGATAAAAACCCCCAACCCTGACATTCCAAGGATCAAGCTGACTATATGGTCCATCTTCCAACGGAGCCCTCGCAATTATTCGCTATCTTTACGCCGGCATACGCGGCAAAACCTGCCGTCAAGAGGCGCGACCGAAATAACATTACCTATCTTTATTATTTTACTCAACCGGAAATATCAAAATTTCCCTAAAAAGCGACGTTATTGTTAGCCGATACAATCGATCAGCCCGGAGACCAATGCGGTCGAAGGACGCGTTACTCGGTTTACCATACGGTAGGAGGTTTGTTATGACGATTCGGTTCACCCTATTCGGGCGCGCGAGCGCAAACGGCGCGATTATGCTCGCTACCATTGCGGCGGCGTGCCTCGGCGGCTATGCGACCCCGACGATCGCGCAGTCCATTATACAAGGCGACGCGCAACATAGCAACTCGTCTTTCCAAAGTTTTTCAACCGATCAACCGACGAAAGTCGCTATGCTCGAGAACGACGCGCCCTCCGCCGTCGTCGCCGGCGCGTTCGACGTCTCTAAAAAAATGACGATCGATCTGCCCGCGCCTGCCGCGCCCGCTAAAAAGGTCTCCGATCCGTCCTATCGCATACCCTTCTCCTTCCCGACCGCTAACGACGCCAACGAAGCCGTCGCCGTCGAACTGCTATGCTCGCACGATCAGGGCGCGTCTTGGTACTCGTACGCCGTCGCCAACGCGGATCAGGGAATCTCGGCGTTCCAGTTTGAAGCCCCGGAGTCCGGAGAATACTGGTTTGCACTAAAAACCTCCTTTAAAAACGGCAAGAGCTCGTATAGCTCCACTCGCGCGCGACTCTTCGATCTACCAAACGAATCCTTCGCGCTACGCGACGACGAACTCGATCCAAACGACTCGTTCGACATGTCGCTCGGCGCCCCAGAACTAACGCCCCTGGAAGAGCCGTCGGAACCGCTCATGATTAATAACGCCGCTTTTGAAGATCAGGAGCCCGCGCTGCCGAACGCTATCAGTCTCGACGCGTCAAACGCGCTCGACGAACAGACTCGAAAGAAGCCCGCCAACGCGTCGACCCACCCCGGAAAGCTCAAGAATATCACCTTCGGAAAAGACCAGGACGAACGCCTCATGATCACCGTGCGATGGTTCCGTCCCGAAGAAATCGACGAGCAGTATCGATTCGTCGTCAAGGCGTTTAACGTCGAACGCGCGCCGGAAAAAACCGGTCCATGGACCATCGTCGGCGAGGAGCTCGACGTCAATGAAAAGGGGTACGCGTGGGTCGCGACCGCCGACGAAATGAAGCCCTTCTATATTAGAACCGTCGTCGTCGATAATCAGGGAGTCATATGGCGCGACGTAACCACCGGCTCCATCGACGTCTCTAATCCGGAAGTGCGATCGCAGCTAGGCGCCGTTAAGACCCCCGTCCCATTCCCTAAAAACGACGGTAAAACCTCAAAGGACGACGAGCAAGCGGAAAAGACTTTTATTAAAAACACCGCCTCGACCGACTCGGAAAGCGATGGAGGCGAAGATTCCGCGAGGGAAGAACGAGGACAGGAAAAAGGAAAGCTCGTTACCGGACTAGACTCGGCGAACGGCGTCCCCGCGCGACCGAAGCGGCCCGTTATTCCGCCCCCTACCAATCCGAACGAATTCCAAATCAACCCGCTCTTTACAAGAGGGTTCTCTGTACTCTACGACGCCGCACAGACGCGCGTCGACGTCGATCCCGCAGCGCCAAAACGCTCAATCTTCACTCCGCCCGATCGCGCGCAACGCGTCGCGCAAATTAGACCCGCGGAAAGAAGAAGATCGGCGGCGCAAATCGCCGCTCAGCGCGCAAGAGAAGAGAGGGAAAAACTTGAAGAGCAGGCAAAATACGCCAAAGAGCATGAAATGGAGACCTTCGAACAAAAGCCCGAACTTATGGAGGGAAGAATGTTCTACATCGACTCCAACGGCAATATGACGACGACCCCGCCGAAAGAAATGCTCCAGGCGCTCGGAGGCAACGCCGAAATGCTCGCGCAAGGCTGGGTTCCCTCCGATCAGGCGAACGCCAACGGAGCGACGAACGCCAACGGCGCCGAACCGCTCTATATGCCGCGCGATCCGGAAGCGTACGACGCAAGCGCGAGGTCCGGTATTGCGACAATGTCGAACAACCAGTACCCGTCCGCGTCGACGCCGGGCGCCTCGCCGATCAATAGTCGGTATTCCGATCCGGCGAGCGTTCCGCAACAGGCGACGCCAAACGCCGTTCAGCCGCAAAGCTCCTTCCAGACGATACCGCAAACGTCCTTCACGCCGAACGGCTTTACGTCGGCGCCAAGCGCGTTTCCGCCGCGTCCGAACGTCGGTCGCTAGTACGTCGACGACGCCGTCCCTTGCGGCGAAACCGCGACCGGCGCGTCCGCCGGCAGGGGACGAATCGCCATCATATAGCCGAGCGAAAACACAAAACGTTTGACGTCGTTCAGATAGCGATACGAGTCCGGATAGAGAAAGAAGGTAATCGTCGTGTCCTCCCGGGGATACTTGAGGAGGCGATTGCGAAAGGTCGAGTTCGGATCGGAAAGCGCGACGTCGACCTCTTCGCCAAGCGGCTCGCGCGTCGGCTGACATTCGCCGTACTTGAATTCAAAGCTGTAGCTTATTCCGTTCCCGTTCCGAACCGAGTTCAGATCGACGTAATATTGGAAATAGTATTCGTCGATCGGACCGATTCGATTCTCAATTCGACCGGGCTTAAGCTCGCCCTTGTAACTTTTGAAATTCAGCATGACCCGCTCTTGAAACGCATTGAGCGGAATGTGCGAAATTCGCCCGTTCTTCAGACGAAAGAATCCCTCGTGGCCGTCGGCGACGCGCTGCGAGATCGGGGTCGGAATATTTTCCATTTTAATAGCGCTCGGTCGCGCGGCGACGAGCGCTTCTTTTTCGCGGAGGAGATCCTCGCGTTTCTTTTCGCTCTCGATAATAGCGGCGTTCAGATCAAACGCCGCCTTTTCGCTCGCGCCGCGTCGCTGCGCCTCGCGCTCGAGAAGCGCCTCTAGCTCCGCCGACGTATTGAAAATAGCGCGATATTCCGCCTCCGCGCCGTCCGCCTGCTGCTGAAGAAGCGCCGCGCGCTCGTTGAACTGACGCGTTTCCTCCTGCGTCGTGCGCGCGCGTTCCGAAAGCGCCTCGAGCGTCGCGACCGCGCGGACGTACTCCGCTCGCGCCGCAGATTCGCCTGACTCCGAAGATTCCGCTACCTGCGCGTCCGTCGACGCCAATTCCAGCGCCGACGTCGCGTTGCGCACGCGCACGCCCGCTATCATAATAAGAATGATCAGAACGCCGACCAAATTGGAAACGACGTCGAGAAAGGAATCCTGACCCTCGCCAAGATTGTCGCGCGAACGCGCGCGCGCTCGATCGTCGTAGTCTCGCTTCTTTTTCGTCATATCAACGCGACTTCCCGTCTAATTAACAACTGCGTTCGACTCCTTCGAACGCTCGCGCGCAATATTACCCTATTTCTCAATTGCGCGCAAGAGTCAATTCGCGCGACCGACATTCTTCTCGTTTGACTTGACCGAACGAACGCGTACAATTACGGAAAACGGCGCCAACGCGCGCTACGATCGGAATCCATTAGGAGAAACGCATAATGAAAAAAGCATGTTCCGCTAAATTTCGTCTATTCATCGCGCTAATCGCGACGCTCGCTATTGTCGCAACGACTACCCGCGCCGACGAACCGCAGCCGAAAGCTCTAAAATCCGCCGCGCAACTCGTCGAGACTCTCAAGGGGAAAATCGGCGCCGAATACAAGATTCCCGAATCCGTCCCCTACGACGTCCTCGCGTGCGAACAGCGCGACCACAAGATCGTGCTCTACAAGACCGGAGAAGACTGGAACGACCCCAACGCGACTCGATGGGAATGGGTTCCTAACGACGCGCTCGGACCCGAACGAGGCAAGCTCTTTGGGCACGTCGACGAATGTAAGCCGGCGCTCGATCGTTCCGTCGTGCTCGTCGCGTCTTCCGGGGGAGGGGTCGCCGTCGTTAGAGTCGAGGATAAAAAAGTTCTCTTCTTCGCGACTCCGAGGGGCAACACCCACTCGATCGCCATGCTCCCCGACGGCAATATCGTTACCGCGTCCAGTACGGGCGCATTCGTCGCGCTATTCGTCGCGCCCGACCCGGAAACGGTAGGCGACGATCCGGAGACCTCCCCGATCGTGCAAAAGATCGAGCTCAACGGCGGACACGGCGTCGTGTGGGACGCTAAGCGTCAAATCCTATGGGCGCTAGGCTACGAATACATTCTCGGCTTGGAGTACAATGGCAATAAGACTGAGCCGGAATTGAAAGAAGTCTATCGCATTCCCGTAACCGACACAATGGCGGCCGGAGGACACGACTTCTACCCCGCCCCGGGCTACGACGCCATTATGGCGACCGGTCGAGGAGTCGCCGTCTTCGACCCGGAAACGCGAACCGTAACCGACGTCTGCAAGATGAAAAGCGTCAAAAGCATATCCCTAACGCCTGAAGAAACCCTCATGATACAACGCGCCGCCGAAGAATGGTGGAACGAGTCCCTACTCTACGGCGACGCCAACGATACGAAAGTCGGAACAAACTCCGGCGCGAGGTTCTACAAAGCGCGATGGTTCGTCGACAACGAGTTCAGCGAGCCCAAGGAATAATATGCAGCGAACCAAGCTGCTGCAGAACGCTTGCGATCCGACCGGAGCGGCGCAGCCGCGTAGGTCCGCGAGGGCCCCGGCTTCTGCCGGGGCGAAAGGCCGCGCGTGGAATTACGAACGTGTCTTAAGGCGTGAGCGAATCGCCAACCCGGGCTCCGGGTCGCGCACAAAATGACGCCGTCCTACTTCCGAGCGCGACGCCGCGTCTTGACTCTAAAGAGTATCGAATAAAGAATCGGCACGACAAAGAGCGTCAGCGCGGTCGCGAAGATGAGACCGAACATAATCACCGTCGCCATGGAATCGAAGAGCGGGTCCTTCAGGAGCGGTATCATGCCGACGATTACCGTCAGCGCGGCGACGGTAACCGGACGCATTCTCTCCACCGACGCGTCGACAATCGCGTCGTACGGAGACTCGCCTTTTTGAAGTTCCTCGTCAATCTGATCCATTAGCACGACCCCGTTGCGCACCATCATGCCGAGCAAACTCATTGCGCCTATCAGCGCCATAAAGCCGAACGGCTTGTTCATAACGAGCAGCCCGATCGTTATGCCAATCGCCGCCAACGGGAACGTCAGCACGATAATAAGCGGCTGGCGCAGCCCGTTAAAGAGCGCGACCACGATCAGCGCCATGAGAACAAACGCTATCGGAGTCTTGCCAATCAGCGCGCGCGTCGCTTCCTGAGAACGTTCGTACTGACCGCCCCACTCAACCCGGCATCCCTCCGGCAAATCAAGCGCTTCAACCTTCGGACGAACTTCCTTTAAAAGATCCGACCACGACCCGCGCGCCGGATCGACCCCGACCGTTATCGTCGGAACGCGATTACGTCGCGCTATGATCCCAGGCTCCCAGTCGACCCCGACGTAGTCGGTAACCTGACTGAGCGGCACGCTCTGAAAGCCGCGACCCCAAACCGGAATGCCGCGAAGAATCTCTGAATCGTCGCGATCGTCCGGCGCCGCGCGCAGTAGAATCGGGAGATTCTCTTCCCCGTCCGCGTACAGGCCGCACGCGATCCCGCGCGTCGCCCAGCGTAACGCAAAGAGCGCTTCGCTACGCGAAATCAGCGCCTGACGACCCTTCGCCTGCGAATAGCTCGGCGTCCACGTTGGAATCTCCTGACGCCAGTCGTCTCGGACAAACTTCGCGTCCGACACGCCTCGCAACATGTCTTCAACCTGATTTGCGGCGACCCGCAAACTTTTGGCGTCGACGCCGCTAAGACGAATTTCTACCTCTGACTTCGTCGTCGGTCCCATAGCGAACCGCTGCGCGCGAACCTCCGCTTCGGGACAGTTCGATATTATCCAATCTTCCGTCGGCTGGAGGAGCTCCGATATGCGCTCAAGAGAATCGACGTTCACTACGATTTGCGCGTAGCTCGAGTTCATAATCTCCGGTTCGTACGGAAGATAGAAACGAGGCGGGCCCGCGCCGATAAAACTCGCGACGTTCACAACGCCCTCGCGTCCGCACAAGTAATCCTCCACCTTCCGCAAATCGTCCGAAACGCGCGTGATCGACGTTCCTTCCGGCTCCCAGAAATCGATCATGAACTGACAACGTTGCGCGCGCGGAAAGAATATCTGCGGAACGCGCTTGAACTCGCTCCCGGCGAAGAAGAGCGCAACGAGCAGAACGAGCAGCGTCGCGTAACGGAAACGCAACGCCAACTCCAAGAGACGACGATATGCGCGATAAACGACGCCGCTATGCGGGTCCTTGTTGTCCTGCGTCGTCGGCGTCTTAACGAACCAATAGTACGCGACGGGCGTCTGCAACATGGCGACGAACCAGCTTATCATGAGCGAAAAACCGACCACGATAAATAGCGAGCCGGCATACTCGCCCGTCATATTCGGAGAAAGATAAATCGGCCAGAACGCAAGCGCGCCGACAATCGTCGCGCCCAACAGTTGCAACGCCGCGCGTCGCGCGCCGTCTACGCACGCTTCCTTGCGCGCCATGCCCCGCTGCATGCGCACCAAAATTAAGTCGCCGACAACGACCGCGTCGTCGACAAGAATCCCGAGCGCGACTATCAGCGCGCCCAACGACGTCCGCTGTAAGTCGACCCCAAGCGCCTTCAAAACGCAGAACGTTCCCAAAATAACGACCAACAGACTACTCGTTATCAAAAGGCCGCTCTTCCAACCCATCGCGAGCATAACGACGACCGTTACGATCAAAATCGCTTCCCGCAAATTCTTTGTGAACGCGTGGATCGAAACCTGCACGCTGTCAGGCTGATAGCTCACGTCCTCTATCTCAAATCCAACCGGACTGCGGTCCAGCGCCGACTTCAGCGTCGCGCGAACCTCTTCCCCCATCTTCAAAACATTGCCGTTCGGTATCGGGGAGAGCGCGAGCGCTACCGCTCGACGACCGTTATTGCGCATGATTTGAGTCGGTTCTTCGTTTGAAACGCGTCGCACCGTCGCAACGTCCTTCAGACGAATCTGACGACGTCCCTCGCCCGCGCGCTCGTCAAGACGAGAACTCAGCCCGGCAAGCGGCGTGTCCGAAAGCGCCTCCGAAGCAAGATTCGCAAGGTCGCCGCGAAGACCGTCCGGAATGAGGAGATTCTCTATCTCTTCAAGAGATTCAAACTTACCTTGCGGGGAAACGCGTATCTTCGCGCCGTCGACCAGAAGACGACCAGAATCAGCCGTAAGATTCTGACTCTGCAACGCTAATAGGATCAACGCCGGCGTTACGTTAAGCTCCGCCATACGCGCGCGAGAAATTTCTACCTCGATACGCTCCTCAGGCAGGCCCCACAACTCGACCCGACGAACCTGATCGACGAGCAATAATTCCTTCTGCAAATCGCGCGCTTTCTTAATAAGCTCCGCGTCCGAAAATCCGTCCGCCGTCAGCGCAAAAACGCAGCCGTAGACGTCGCCGAAATCGTCCTTAACGATCGGCGGCAACGCTTCCAAAGGAAGCTCCGTCTTTATCGTCGAAAGCTTATTGCGCAAATCCTGCCACAATTCCGGCATCTGTTCCGGTCTCGTCTTTTCTTCAAGATCAACAAAGACGAACGATACGCCGGGCTTCGAAATCGAACGCGTGCGCCATAAATGTTTGATCTGCTGAGACGCGCGCTCAACGACGTTCGTTACGCGCTCTTCTACCTCCTCGGTCGAATAACCGGGACAGAGCGTGACGACGACCGCCGTTTTAACGGAAAACTCAGGATCTTCCAAACGACCTAGCGTGCAATAGGACCAGACGCCGCCTAATACGATAAGGAACACGCCAAAGCCAACGACAAAACGGTGATTCACCGCATATTGGGGAATCATAAAATCAGCCTCGCTACCGCATAGAGTAAGATTAACGTCCGTTCGCGCGACGATCAAAGACCGACGCGACCCGCAAAGAGACAAGCGTTACTCGTCCTGCAGAATACGGATCTTCTGCCCCTCCGTTAGAAAACGCGCGCCCGCGCCGACAATGCGCTCGCCGCTAGAAAGACCCGAAAGGATCTCCGCCCGATCGCCGGAAAGCTCGCCGACCTCGACCTCGCGACGCGTAAGCGTCTCCCCGTCCTCGTTCACGATCCAAACCGCAGTCGAAGAAGCGCCAGCGTCCCCGTTTACCAGCGACGCCGCAGGAACGTAAACGCGCGAACCGCTTTCTGAAAGCGTAAGCGTCGCGACCCCGACCATGCCGATCAGCACGCCGTCCTCCGCCGTCGCGTTCACCGCAAGCGTTGCGAGATACGAACGATTGCCCTTCTGAATCGACGTCGAAACGCGCTTCAACTCGGCGGGAAAACTCTTTCCGGGCAAGCCTTCAAATTGACACGTAATCGCTGAAACCGAATCGCGACGCTGCAAGAGTTCCTCCGTCGCGCTCATTTCGCCTTCAAAGCTCTTATCGTCTACCAGCGTCGCCACCGAAACGCCGGGCGCGACCGTCTCATGATTCTCATAGAACTTCTCGGAAACGACTCCGGAAAAAGGCGCCGTGAGAACGACGTCGGAAAGTTTGTTCTCCGCAAGTTGAAGATCTATCTTGAGCCCCGCGATCTTCGCTTTGATCATTTCGATCTCTTCTACGCGCGAACCTTTCTTGGCCTTTTCAAGAGTCTTTTCCGCGGCTAGTTCCGCGGCTTTCGCCGAGTCGAGCGTCGATTTCGCAAGGTCAAACTGCATCTCCGACGCCGTCCCGTCGCCATGAAGGCTCTCAATACGCGCATATTGTTTTTCCGCCGTCTCGCGTTGGGAACGCGCCGCTGAAAGCGCCGCTTCAGCAGACGCAACGTCCTCGGGACGCGCGCCCGTCTCCATCGCTTTTAGACCCGCTTCCGCCTCGACCAGCGCCTGCTTCGCCCTATCGACGACCAGCTGATAGTCGCGCGCCTCCAAACGCGCTACGACCTCGCCCTCTTCGAAGCGACGACCAACTTCCGCGTTGAACTCTTCCAGTCGACCAGGAACGCGAAAAGACAATTTCGTCGTCTCGCCGCCCTTGACGAAGACGGGAAACGTGCGCGTTTCTGAAACCGAGGCGTCCGGCACGACGTAGACGCGCGCGGGGCGAACGTCGGATTCGTGCGAGGTTGACTTCACAGTATCTTCGCCCGATCGACGACATGAGCAATTTGTTACAATTAGCAATAGCAGGAGCGCAAAGGTCGTCCAGCGCGCCACAGGAAAATTTCTTGTCATAACACAGCGCCTCTACCCGCGTCGAAGCGTCGCCTCGAAGCGGTTATGATTCTCAATGGTAGCGGCGCTACGCGCGCCGCCGTCCTACGCGTCATTGTAATACGACTAGGCCAAACGTCAAGCGAAAACGCGCGCCGAAACGCAAGTCGACCTTGATAAATTGCCCTTTATTCTCTATGATGAGACTATTCCTAGCAACGCGAATTGCGCGTTCTTCACTCGAGTCCATCAAGGTTGACCTAGACTATGAAACCCAATAATCCCGTTCAAATCGACTCTTGCGTCTGCGGCGAAGGGCGCGATCTACTGCTTATCGCGGGACCGTGCGTGCTGCAGCGCGAATCGTCCCTCGAAATCGCCAAAAGACTACGCGAAATCGTAGACCAGCTCGCTCGCGAGGGCTTTCCGATTCAACTCGTCTTCAAAGGATCCTTCGACAAAGCTAATCGCACAAGCTTCGATTCGTGGCGAGGCCTGGGCCTCGACGCCGGGCTCGAACTTCTCGCCGAGATTCGCGCCGCGATAAACACGCCCGTTACGACCGATATTCA
>CADCOO010000269.1 GCA_902803085.1 uncultured Planctomycetota bacterium | reverse complement strand
TTATGAAACTTAACGAATCGTTGCCGAATTTTCGTATTCGACGTCCACAGGTCGTACTGCCGCGTCTTGCCGTCCGGCTCGTGAACAAAGACGCCGGGCCAGGTCCAGAAGACGCCGTGATGATGGTAATGGTCCTTAGGCGCGTCCTCGGTTAGCGTTTCGCCGTCGAGTCCGTTAAGGGGGTGAATATAGCATCCAGCGAAACGCCGCGCCTCGTTCTCCGGCACGGCGGGCGCGTGATCGACGAACGCGTACCAGTATGAAAAGACGACTTTATCGCCGTCGTAAAGGGTAATCGATTCGTCGTTTTGCTCCCACTGAAAATCGTCGGCTCGAGCGACGCGCATGGACGACGCCACAGCGGCGCTCGCCAAACCGACAACCACGATTGTCCAAAAAAGATACTTGTTCATTTAATTAACTCCGACGGCGTCGCGCCGCTTATTCTTCAGGGTACAAACTCGAACCAATCCGCACGATCGTCGCGCCCTCTTCGACCGCAATTTCAAAATCTCCGCTCATGCCCATCGACAACTCTTTCAACTCGGTCGCGTTCGGAAAACGCCGGCGACATTCTTCCAGCGTTCGTCGCAACGACGCAAACTGCCGTCGCGTTTCGACTTCGTTTGCCGTTAAGCCCGCCATGCCCATGAGCCCGCGAATTTCAACGCGTTTAAGCGCGAGCGCTCGCGGTAGAATCTCGAAAACATCCCCCGGCGCAAAGCCTTGCTTCGTCTCGTCTTCCGAAATGTGAACTTCTAAAAGTACGGGAACGGATTCCGGAAAACGCGCGTTTGAGTCGTTACCCGACGCCGATCGTTTCGCAAGTTCGTTTTCTTCTTCAAGAATGCGGTCGATCGCCTCGAGCAATTTCCAGGAATCGACGGAATGAATCAGCGCAACATAGGGCAAAATTTTCCGAACCTTATTACGTTGTAGCGAACCAATAAAATGCCAACGCAACTCGAGGTCGGTTTTATCTCGCAACGGACTGTCGGGCGCTAATGGGGCGCGCGGCTCGAATCGACCGTCCGGCGCGCCGCCCCAATACTCCGCCTTTTCCAAGAAACGTTGCGGTCGATTCTCCGCAAGATCGCGCAGCCCGGCGGCAAGCATCGCCTCGACCATTCCGTCGTTGGGCGTCGCGTATTTCGAAACGCCGACGAGCGTAATCTCGTCGGGCGCTCTGCCCGCGCGCCGCGCCGCTTCCGCAATTCTAGCGCGCGTGTGATCGACTTTCTCTTGAACTTCGCGCAATACGTCCATGATGAGCAAGCTCCCCTTCGCAACCAGCGTCATAGAAAAGACGTCGTCGACGCGTAGGACGCAGGTTCGACGACGTCAGTCTTTTGCGTCGCCTCGCCGCCGTTATGCACGGCAACGAAGCTCATAATTCCACCGGACGCCTCGGTCTAAATCTTATCGAGGGTCGGAACGACGAATTCTCCGCGATATTCGCGGGTTTCCATCGCTTGCGCTTCTTTATCGTCGACGAAGGATTCGGTCTTCGGATCGATCTTGAGCGCGCGTCCCATCGAAATCGGATACTTATCGAGATCGACGCCGTTGGCCTTCAGGTGCTCAATCGTACGATTGAACGTATCGAGATTGTCGTCGTTTCCGGGAATATCGGCGACGATCTTAGCGGCTTCTTCCGTCGAAACTTTATTGTCTTCTCCGAGATAGTAGGAGATATTGCCAACGTGGCTGAGCCCGGCGGAGAGGTGTCCGCAACGCGCGTCGGCATTGAGGGACGCGTAGTCGTCGTTAAGAACGCAGTCAATGAAGTTGCGGAAGTGATTGCCGCCGCCGCGGAATTCCTTGACCATCTTCATATCCAAATCAAACGCGGCGCAGAAGTCGTATTGAATCTGAACGAGATAGCCTTCGGAACCGTGCGCGACGACGCCAATTTTCGCCCCGCGATAATCGGGCGTTTCGAGACCGCGCGTTTCAAAGACGAGCGTTTTGCCGTCGGCGTAGTTGTAGATCGAGACTTCCGTATTGGCGGTGTCGCCGGCGTCGACGTAATTGGGGTCTTTGCGCTCCGCCTGATAGCCTAGTCGTCCGCCGTAAGAGACAACGCTGGACGGGAATTCGTTCACGCCGAGGAAGGTGCGCGCAATATCGGTCTGGTGCGGTCCTTGGTTGCCAAGGTCGCCGTTGCCGTAAAGGCGTTGCCAGTGCCAATCGTAGTGGAAATTCGGCCGTGTCGGCGGGTCGACGATCGGCGCCGGACCGCTCCAGAGATTGTAATCGACCGTTTCAGGAACCTTGTACTGACCGAGCGCGCCGATCGACTTGCGACGCTTGTAGCACAGACCGCGCGTCAATTTGATCTCGCCGATCCCGCCCGTGTTCGCAAATTCAAAGGCGTCCTTAACCGCCTTGTTCGAACGGCACTGCGATCCAACCTGGCACATCACGCCGTATTTCTTAGCGCACGCGATAAGCGCCTTACCCTCGTGAATATTGTGGCAGATTGGCTTTTCAATATACGCGTGCTTGCCCGCCTGCATCGCCCAAACGCCGCAGAGCGCGTGCCAGTGATTGACCGTCGCGCATGAGACGACGTCGAGCGCGGAATCGTCCAACGCCTCGCGCATATCGGCGATAACCTTCGGTCGGCGCCCGGTCTTGTCCTCGATCATCTTAGCTTTCGCCGCCGCATGTTCCGTATCAGGATCACACAAATAAAGGATTTGAACGCGATCGTCGGCAAGGTAGCCGTTCACGTGATCGCCGCCGCGTCCGCCGCAACCGACAATCATCACGCCCAACTTCTCATTCGGCGACGTTTTCTTCTCCTGGGCGCGAACCAACGGCGTAGCGCAACCGGCAGCAGCGGCAGCCGCCGCAGCGGAAAATAGAGCGTCTTCAATAAAACGACGTCTTGAAAGATTCTTCATCAGTATCCTCTCTGAATTATCATGCTTGCCAACCGTCTCAGACGCTCTGGCGAAGTAGCGCGCGCCGCCATATTAGACGCCTTTAAGCGCCTTGTCCACAAACGTCCGCTCGACAGCGCAATAGCCGACGCTGACCGTATTGTAACGAAAGCAAAATCAAAATCAAGAATAGAACGCGGTTTTTAAATCTCGTCTTTATTTCGCGTACAAAAGGGGTATAATTGCCGTCGGCTTCGTTAACGTTCAAGTAGAAAGGAAACCGTCAATGACAGAAACAGCAGATCGTCCCGACTGGCTCTATAATGAATTCCAGTTTTCTGGGGTCGACTACGCCGACCTTGAAACGGCGCGCAAATTCGATAAGCGCCATCAGCAGTTTCGCAACTACTACGAGGACTTCAAAAGGTTTCAGGAAAGGTCGCGCTTAACGCCCAACGACGTCGTTATGGATTTGGGTTGCGGAACAGGCGCGCTTCTTATCCACACCGCGCGTTTTTGTCGCAAGGTCTATGGAGTTGATCCGTCGCCTTCTATGCTAGCAATTCTCAAGGAGAAAGCGGAGTCTGCCGGACTTAATAATATTGAAGTTGAAACAGCCGGTTTCCTAACGTTTACGCCCCCCTCGGAACCGGTCGACGCCGTTTTGGCGTCAATAGCGCTCCATCATCTTCCCGACTTTTGGAAGGCGGTGGCGCTCCAACGAATCGCCGACGTTCTCAAGCCAGGAGGCGTTCTGTATCTGTACGACGTCGTCTTTACCTTTCCGATAGCCGATTGGCGGGCCGGTACGAATCGAGTACTTAGCGACATGGGCGCCAGCACCAGCGACGATCATACGGACACGGAAGCGAAAAAACATATTTCTTCGGAATTTAGCGCTTTCGATTGGGCGTTGGAAGGAATTTTTGAGCGCGTCGGTCTTCGGATCGAACGCTATTACGACGACGCAAGTTTCCTTCGCGCGTACGTCTGTCGGAAAGTAAGCGACGCACAAGCGTCTCCTATAACGCTAACCGTCGAAGAATCGCGTCAAGTTGACGCTCTTGTTCCAAAGCAATTCGGCATGCCGACGCTTTTACTCATGGAGAACGCGGCGCGTTCGTGCGCGGATATATTCCTTGCCGAGGCGCCGAAATTGAACTTCGGCGCGCGGCCGCAACGCGTTTTGCTCTGTTGCGGCAAAGGCAACAACGGCGGGGACGGCTTCGCGCTTTTCCGCCGCCTCGCGACGCTGGGGCTCGACTGTCGAGTCGTAGCGTTCGGGGCGCGCGAGGACTATGCGGGCGACGCGGCGGTGAATCTGAACGTCGTAGAAAAAATGACGGTCGGCGCGTCTGAGAAACTCGTCTTTCTAGACGACTCCGCCGCCTCGTTGCAACGTTTACGCGAACTCGGTCAATGGTCCGATTGGATAGTCGACGCGCTCCTCGGCACGGGCTTTCGCGGCGAAGTTCGCGCGCCTTACGCCGCGGTAATTGAAACGATCAACGGGCTTAACGGTAAACCGGTCTATTCGATCGACGTTCCGAGCGGTCTGAACGCCGATACCGGCGAGACGCCGTCGCTTGCCGTTAAAGCCGCGCTCACAACGACGCTCGGCGCCGTTAAACGCGGACTCCTTGCAGAATCCGCGCGTCCTTATGTCGGCAAACTTTTTGTCGGCGACTTAGGCTTTCCCCTCGTCGCGGCGCTCAACGTCTCGCGCGTCGCCGCCCAGTAACTCGATCTTTCCCTCGCATGACGTCGTTCCACAACAGTCGCACACCGTCAACGCACCGCGCGCGTCTAACGAGACGCGACGCGTTGGGGGCGTTTGCGCTCCTTCTTTTGGGACGTTGTGCGGCGAACGCGGACGAAACGTTTCATTTCGACGAGTTAGACGCGGAACTCTCGCCGTCTCTAGAAGCGCTCGCCGCGCGTCAGAACGAGGACGGATCCTTTGGCGCCGAAACGGAGCTTTTCGGGCGCGATCCCGGGGTAGCGGGTCTCTGCGGTCTGGCGTTTCTTGCGTCGGGTAGCGCGCCCGGTCGCGGCCGATTCGGTCGAGCGATCGCACTGGCGGTTGATTTCGTCCTCGCCCATTCAACGCGCGACGCCGAAGGGACCGATTCGTCCGCGCTCGAGGCTTTTCCCGGGTTGTCCGAATATCTTCGCGCCAATGAATTTACGCGCTCCGACCTTGACGGACTGATCGCGAATTATCAGGAGAAGGGTCGCAAACCTCTTTACGGTCACGGCTTCGCCACGCTCTTTCTCGCGGAGACGTTAGGAACGACGTCGCGTTCAGAACATCGCGAGCGTCTGACCGCAGCCGTACGTTTAATTGAACGCACCCAGAATTCCGAAGGCGGCTGGCGTTACGAACCGAAACGCGTAGAAGCCGCCGACCTTTCGGTAACGACGTGTCAGCTTACGGCGTTGCGCGCGGCGAAGAACGCGGGCGTTCGCGTGCAAACCGGCACGATCGAACGCGGCCTGGACTTCGTCCGCAGTCTTCAGAATTCAGACGGAGGTTTCCGATATATGTCGTCCCCCGGTCCCAGCGGATATGGTCGCACGGCGGCGGCGATCTGCGCGTTGCAGTCTGGCGGCGCGGAATCGGACGAAACGATCGCGCGCGGTTTTGAGTATATGGAGACGATCTATCCCGGCTCGTCTCAGGAGCGCCCAAGCGTCGAATACCTGCGTTACGCAATGTTCTACGCGTCTCTTGCGTACTGGCGCGCGTCGGCGGTCGCCCCCAAGGGACGCAGTCGCGAATTTTACGAGCGCTTGCGTCGCGATACGCTCGCGCAACGCGGATCCGACATGCTTTGGAGTTCCAACACGTCGACAGACTCCGATACGGCGTTTGCAATACTTTCTCTCGCAATTCCCCGAGAAGGAGCGCCCTTCTTCTTGCGCTAGCCTAATCAACGGCTCATAGCCAAGCAATCGTACTCCCCGCGCCTCCAACGGGAAAAACGAAAAAACGCCGGCCTCAACATTCCTTGAGACTGGCGCCGTTTAGTTTCTGAACGCAAACCGTCAACTACTTTGATTTGAGCGTTTGGATCGCCTCGCCAATCGCGCAACGACGTTTCAGAAGAATCTGCGGATCGGACGCGAAATGCGTCATATCGGTCGTAATTTCGTCAAAGTCTAAGAGCGCTTCGTAACGCGCGCGTTCGTTTGCGTCGAGACTTTCCGCTCTCTCCTTCAGGAGAGATTTGAAAATCAGCATGAGCTCGTAATCCTGTACGCCGGCGCGAATCATTTCGAGACGAATACTCGCGTTAGGCGCGTCCATAACGGGCTTGCCGTCGTTCATACCAGGCGTCGCCGCCGTGAGAGGCGGATAGACAAATCGACCGTCGCCGTTGCCCCAAGGTCTCTTGGTTCCAGCAGGCAGACCGTATCCGGTCATATAACACATGGGATCGAGGTAAGGATTCTGAGCGCCGTTGCCGAAAAGAGTTGGACTATTCCAGTAAGTCGTCTCCCAAATGAGACTCCCGACAATATCGCGTTCAAACGCTTGCCAATGCCAAATTCGCAACTCCTGGGCAGGATGATCGGTAAACTCCGTGCAATACGGCGCTTTCGGTCCCGTGCAGACGTACCACCAGAAACGTGAATTATTCTCGCGCTGCGTCTTGGACAACTCTTCGGAATAGCAATTACTAATGGGGCACCATACGTCGACTTTCGCGTTCTTCTCTTCCAAGACCTTTTCAAATTTCGGAGTCGGCTCTTCCGTTAGCATTCGTGTAATGTCGGGCGCGTACTTCTTCAACTTTGCAAACTCGCCGGCAACGAACTCGTAATCCTTCTCCTCAGGTTCGTCGAAGCAATACACGAAGGCGGCGTCAAGGAGTCCAGTCTCGCGCAGGTGCTCTTGCAACTGCTTGCCGTAATCTGTCATAATAGCGTCATATTCAGGCGTTCCAGCTTTGTAATCGCCAAACTTTCCCTCGTATCGCGCGGCAAAAGTTCCTCCGCCCAGCCCTTCGAAATCCAGTCTAAAATTCGTGAAATGATATTTGTCAAAGACGCGCTTCATTTCTCGATCGAAGTCGGTAAAATCGAATTTGCATTTCGGCGCGCCGTTCTCCTCAACGACTTCAAAGCGAATGGGATCGAGAGGCGCGGGCGTGTAGATACTCATGCGATAATCGCCGTACAACTGAAGGTACTTATCGAAGATCGCTCGTTTGTCCGCTTCAGAAGTACAATTATGATAACGCCAAATCCCGCTTGGCGAAGATCCGTAGGCCGTTTCGATCGTGTTCTTTTCAGGCAACGCGACGTTCCAAACATTGACTTCAAAGGGCGCGACCGTTTTATAATCAAGGTCGCCAATTTTACCCGTAATTGCAACCTTACCCTTATACTTACCCGGCGTCGCGCCCTCCGGGACTTTAACGGTAACCCAGACAAGGAAATTACGATTCGCCTCCGCCTTGATTTCGCTACCGCGACCGTCGGCGCCAGCAGAGAATGGAATCAACGCGTCAGGATAGAAGCCGGGCGCGCAGGTCGTGTCGGTCGGATCGTCGACGTAATGGTAGTAGGCATAGCGAAGTGCGACGTTCTCGTCGGCAATAGTCGCGCCGTCTTGCGTCGTAAGGGTTTCCACCACGCTCGCTTGGAGATTCGTCCAATCTTTAATCTTGGGACGCAAGACAAGTTGAAAGGACTCGTAATCGTTCTGAGCCGCAAAAAGTTCAATCCTACGTTCGGCTTGAATCGCGCAAACTTTCGGATCGCGCGGCACGTGATAGTCGGCGTCGCACCATGAGGTTTCGATTATCTTCGGATCGTCGACATTGCTCTCGATTCCCAGAACGCTACTCGTATAGTTCTGAATAAAGAAAGGAAAGATCGGGCGAATAATCGTCGCGTGGCGTTTATAATTGAGCGCGTAACGCCATTCGACGTATTTACCCGGGGTCAAACTCGTCTCGTCGTTTTCGGAAGACAAGTTGTTCCAAGGAGCGCCGACGTTCCAAGGCGATTCGACAATCAGGGGATAATTGGCATGGTCTAACAGATTCGAATAAACGGCGTCGTCGTCGAAAAACTGGGGAATAGCGTTCGTTTTCGCTGCCGATTCAGCGTTCGCTAGATCGGCGAACAGCGTTTCGCCTCGCCCGACAAAACGCCTATCAGCTCCCTGAATCGTCTTAAGTTCGACGCCAAAGCCATGAACTTGCACGGAACAGCCGCCTGCATTGTCGACCTGCGCGCCGACAAGACGGACGTAGACGTCGGACCGAGGAGCGTCGCCAATGACGGGCTGAAGGTCGAAATCGCGCGTTCCTAAACCGACAATTTCGCCCAGCGTCGTCCAGTTCTCTCCGTCGAGACTCGCCTCGACGATCGTTTTACCGGCTACGCTGTAACCAATGCTAACGTTGACGCGTCCCGACGCAAACGTTACTGGCTCAGTCTGGCGCAAACCGAAGTAATGAGGACGAGACGAGGCGACTATTATCTCATGCGGAGTCAGCGAAAAATGATAAACGATCTCCGCGCCAAGTCCCACCGTCCAACGATTCGTGTTATAACCCGACGTCGTCGAATACAACGTGCGATCGCAATTCGACCGTTCGCGCGATTTGAACGCTTCGAATCGATAGACGCCCGATTCGTCGACCGATTCCCCGTCTCCTAAAAGCAACGCTTCCCCATGAGGAGTCGCCAAGGGCGCTTGGAGCTCTTTCTCATCTTTTGCAGCGGTATTAACGACGCGTCGATAAATCGGCGCAACGGCCGCGATACTCGGTTCAGCAACGCAGTACTCGCGCCTCGTGTTCCACTGAGCAAAACGCGCGGGAGCGTCGTATCGTCCGTCTTTACCGTCTGGAACAAAGAAGACGAAGGAACGCTCTTCTTCTGGCGTCTCTCCTCCGGCAATACCAGCAAAGTCGAAGTTCGCAAAGGGCGTTCCGGCACAGAAGCAGTCGCCGGAACCGTCGCGGGCAACGGACGCCTTAAAGCGCAGCCGATACGCTTTGCGCGACTCAAATGAAATCGGCGCCGACAGCCATTCTGTCGACTCGCCGTTTCCGACGATCGAAAGAACGTCGCGGTCTTGCGCGTCTTTGCGGATAACGTCGTTATTGGAAGATTTCCAGTCGGTCGGCGCCGGAACGGAGGCAGGCGCCGCGTAAAAGTAATCGCTCGGGGACTCGCCCATTGCCGCAGACGCCGAAATAAGGAACGCCGCAGTCAATAAGAGGAAACGTTGCGCTCGAAAGTTCATGTTGTTTCTCCATCAGTTTCAAACTCATCCGCGCCGTTTGTCCGCCGCTAGCGCGTTAAACGGCGCAAATTGTTCTTTCATTACGCTCCAGAGTATAGCGATCTGCGTTTAAAATGCAATTGCAACGTATTGAATTGCGATTCTCGAGTCTTTACAATTACCGAGGTCGACGCGGCTGAACGCATCGACTGAAAAGAAGATTTTCTGCGGTTCCGTCTACGATTTGAACGATGAAAAGCAAGCGCCTTAACCTTCTTTTCCTCGTGGTTTAAATTTTGGAATCCTCGTAGTTACAGCTAAAAAAACTGCGTCTTAAAGGTTCTCAACAACCTTCAAGACGCAGTATTCATCTTGCGAGCGATCTAAAACAGAACGTTACTTTTTCATAACGTCGCGAATCGCTTCCAGATAGCCGTACCCGTTGACGGTATCCGGCTCAAGGTAACTCCCCTCGGTCCATTCGTTCCAGCAGTTGATATTGAAGATTCTAGGCGCCTTCGGATCGGCGAGAATGCGATCTTTGGTGATCTGCAACGCCTTTTTGAAATTCTCCGGGGTGTTGTTGGAAATAATGTTCGTGAAGGGGTATCCGAAGTTGCCCCAAGGATCGTCTTGGAAGGTGCGCGGACTCGAGTCCCACCCCATGGAGACGTTCGGAATGTACGGAATCGAGAAGGACGCGCGAGCATTGTCCCAATGCTTCAGGTATTCGTCGCGCACCCAGTTGAAATCAGTCTCGCGCTCGTTTAGCGGAACGTGGTGAATCCAGACGTAGGAGGTAACGGAGTCGAATCCAAGCCCTTCAATAATTTTAACGGGGTCGGTAAGCGTCTGCTCGCCCGGCACAACGGGACGTCCCCAGTAGACGGCGTTGAGGTGCAAGTCGGGAAAGCCCGCCGCTTTGGTCTTTTCGCGGAATTTTTGAATCGCGGCCTTCGTCGCTTCAAAGGAGCCGAAATTCTCGGCGAATTTCGTCAGCTCGTAGATAGAGAAATAGGGCGCGCCGTCGATCTTCCAGTAGTTCGGCTGTTTGAAATACTTCTCAATGACAAGATCGCAAATCTTATCGAAAGTTTCCGGCGTAACCTTGCCAGGGTAGATCAAGGAACTCGGGATATCCTTGTGCTTCGGAAAGATTTCCACCCAGTCGTGATTAGCCCACATGAGCGCGAACTTAACCTTGTCGCGGTTTTCCGCATTGAGGAACCCTTCGTCGATCGTTCTCTCAAGGAACGGCCCGTCGTCATAGTAATACCAGTCGAAGAGGAAAACGTCGACGCCATATTTTGCCGCAGCGTCGATCTTTTGCGCCATGTCCTTGGGATTCGCTTCGTCGGTATAGCCCCAAAGTGGAACCTTCGGCTGCTGATGTCCTTCGAAACGCGGCTTCGCCTCTCGAATCAATTTCCATTCGGACCACCCCTTGCCCAAGCGCGCCTCGTTGCGTTTGTCCAAGTGATAATCGCCGAAGTAATAGGCAACGACTTCAATTTTGTCGTCCGAGTTCGCTTGTTTCGGTTCGTCCGCCGACGTCGCGGTCGCCGCCAACGCGCCGACCGCCGCAGTCATGAGCGCCAACAACAGTTTGGATTTCATAAGGATAATTCCTCGCAATTAGGTGAATTAGGTATGAGTCAAAAAAACTACAGTCTTCTCATGGGTCGCGGAGCGCCGCTCGGCAACGAACCCTTCCGGCCTTCGTTTGAAGGAGCCGATTTTGAATCTCTATTCTTTTTAACGTCCTCGCTTGAATCGCCGTCGTCGGTCGACTTCTTACTCTTTTTGATTTTCTTTTCGCCAGATTTTTTACCGCGAGTTCCAGACGCGCCGCTCATACAGACGACAAGAGCAATTATGAGGACGACGACGAGAAGAAACGCGCCTATAAAGGCGAGAATCGGAGACCACTGCACGGCGTTGGGATCGTTGAGGGCGCTCGGGTCAAAATAAGGATGCAATCGAACGTTTTGCAACACCTGCCGCATTGTCGCATAGAACCCGACGAGCGCAAGCTCGCAAACAGTCATGCAACAAGCGAGCGCCCTTCCGCTCATTTTACGAAACTTTGCGATCGTCAGGAAAAGAATCGGCAACGTCAGGGACGTAATAATTCCAACCAGCAAGACGATCCACAGGGTATTATTCCACCATTCAACGTTTCGCAACGCCTCCGCAGACTGCAACGCATACTGCCCTAGCGTTGGAACAATCGTCAGAACGCCCAAAAAGACAAATAGGAACGCAATCGAGACGGACCAGAATTGGAATTTCCCAGGATCTTCTTGAATCGGCTTGCGAATTCGTTTACGTCGCCGTTTACCCCCTTCTTCCTCCTCCTCCTCTTCCATAGCGCTTTCTTTAAGAGCCGCTTGCTCTTCTTTGGTTAAAGCGCGCGGACCATTGTAAACGTAGTACGCGTCAAAGACGACCCAGGTCGCGAGCGCATAGAACGCTAGACCAACAATTCCGCCAAATCTCAAGAAGATAGACGCGTCACGCCAATAGAGGCCCAGTCCGCTCGCCGCGCCTTGCCCTCCGAGCGCCAGTCCGCCGAGCTCTTTAAAAGAACGCGCAGAGTTATTAAGGATCGTTTCCCACTCGTAAGGACGTTCAAACAAAGTCCAAACGCTGGAAAAGATAAGCCCGACGCCGATAAAGCAGAGGGTTGCCACGCAAGCCCAAAATGCGGTCGACCACAATTTTTCTCTCTTTGCCCCCGAGGCGCTCAGGTAACTAGCGTAGTACGCGACCAGGGTAAGGGGCAGAATCCCAAGCCAATGCCATGCGACAAGGATCGTCGGGGTATAAAACGCCTTGGGGTACGCCAGCTGGACAAACAAAAGTGGAACGATACCGAAGTTAATACCCAACGCGATAACAACAGGAATCTGTTGAAAAATCCGTTGCGCCAAGCGCTTCGCGTTCACGCCGCCGACCAGCCAGAAAATGGTCGAAAATGGGAGCCCAACAAGGATAAGTCCCATTGGAATGAGATGCAAGGCAAAACCGAGCGTCTTGAATAGTTGAACAAACCAAAACGGCGCCGGCAGTCCTTGCGAAGCGGCAACGTCAAACAAGGGCATGGGTAACTCCTTTTAAAGTAGCGCGCGTCCGTTTGCCCCGTCGGCGTCGATCGAGGCGCCGCCGAGTCCGCGCAATTCCATATCAAAAAACAAAGGGTTTGCAAAAGCTTTTATCGCCAGATCGTCCAGACATGAATCGATAATCGCCAGACATTCGTTCCTCCCCATCGAGTCGGTAACGGTCAAGTTCAGAACGTACGCCTCCATAATGCAATAGAGTCTTGACGCAATAACGCCGGGGTTCCCTTCGCGAAAGATTTTCTCCGCAATGGCGTCTTTCACCAAACGAGTCAACAGGAACTTGAATCCAAAAGTACGTGAACGCGCCTTTCGCCGCACGTCAGCGCCAGACGATTTGAGGGACGTTAAATAGTCGAGTACGACGGATAAAAAGACGCGATTATCGTAAAGGAGTTTTACGGTAAGGCGCAGAATGCGTCGCAGTTTTTCAGCGGCGGAGAGATCCGGACGCGCGACGACCTTCTTCGCAATCGCGGAGATTTTATCCGTAGAACGCTTAATGGCGTAAATAAAGATCTGATCTTTATCGTTAAAATACTTGTAAATCGACGTTCTCGATATTCCGCAACGATTCGCAATCTTCTGATACGTAACGCCAGCAAACCCTTCTTCTGCAAAGAGTTCGAACGCACGTTCCAAAATGAGATTACGTCGTTGCGAGTGATCTACCAAGACGGTCATAGTTCGCTTATCGTTTCTTAACGCTAAACAGCCCCATTCGCTATTGAAAACGTCCGGAAAAACGGAATCGTGAAAACAACAGCGGAGCCTTTTCAATCATAACGCGCCGGAGCCCGCTAAAAGCGGACTTCGGCGGTCTTAGTTTCAAATAGAACGTTTAGGCGTGATTAGGCGCCAGGATTCGCGTTCAAGAAGTCTTTAAGAGGAAAGTCTTCGGGCGTCGGCTTATTCTGCTTCTGCAACTCCATGAGGTATTCTTGAATCAGATTCTGAATTTGGCCGGTGATCTCGGACTCGACGTCATACTTAAGCACGGGCGCGGATTCAACGATCTTAGCCCAGAGCGCCGCTTCCTTCTCGAGATTCTCGAGGTTCTTCTCCGGTTCGTTCATTCTTTGAACTTCCAATTCCTCGATCTGACGATAATTATCGTCGCGCTTTTGGATCATGAATTCAATGAAGACCTTACAAGGATAGTTAAGAAACGCGCCGCTTTGCTTAGCGATTTCCAGTTCGGAACTTGGCGTCGCTTCCCACGCTTGAACCCAGAGTCTAACGGAATCGAAAACGCCGTCGACCGTTTCCGGCAACGGGCCGAGTTCAAAGGCTTCGTTGTCTTCGTTGAAGTTTCTCCATCCGAGCATAAGCATTTCCGCGTGCTCTCGCGCTTCCTTGTATTTACCCTCGGCGATTTCCTTCTCAATGTACTCCTTCGATTCTTTCATGCCCTTGAGACGCGTTTCCACCATCTGATCGCGCCGCACAACCTCTTGGAACGAATATTCCTTCGGGAAGACCGTTTCCAGTTGTTCAAGAACGATAACGTACTTCTCGAGCTCGTCCATCAATTCTGACTGCATCTGCGGCATATACTTCAGCTTGGGAAAATCCTCGCGATGTAGCAGATCGACCCATGAATCAAAGGACTTGAGAAACTCATTATTCGCTTCTTCAAACTGAGCGGCGTAGTAGCGGTCGCGAACGTTTTGGCGGTGTTCGCGCGCGGAGCGCGCTTCCGGCGTTTGCTCGAAGCTAACCTCGACTTCATGGAAGTCCGCGCCCATAATGTCGCGGAACATTCTCGAAAAACTCTCCTCGCGCTGAAGCTTGTGGATCTCGGCGACGATATCCTTGGCTTCCGCGCTCTTATCGGGCGTAACGGCGTCGGCGATAACCTCGGGGGTCGCGTTAAGAAGGGTTTGCGCGCGCCCTTGCCAATCGTTGAGACGCTCATACGCGCCCGCGTAGGTTTTTTCTTCGTCGGCAGAGAGGATCAACGTGGGAATCTGAGCGACAGCACGCAGGTCCTCGTCGATATATGACGTCCGCAAGTTGTAGAGTTTCGTCTTCCAATCCTGCCATTCGGGCTGCTCGCCGCGTTCTCCGTCTAGGTAGGAACGCACGACGCGATTGGGATAGGCATTCTTGCCGAGATTGTAATTGTTTTCGTCGAAGGGCTCCAGAATAGACTCATAAAGAGAGGCGCGCTGCCTGTCGTCGAGCTCGTTATTCCAGCGATCCCAAATGATCGAATCCTTCGTAACGCCTTCCGGCAAGAAAGAGACGAGCTGATTCTCATACTCTTCGATCTGCTTGGAAACCTCGTGCATTGTGCTGAGCGACGTCTTGCGATAAGCGCCTTCCTCTTTGTCGTCGGGAATCGTCGTAACGACAACGCGATTGGAGTACTGTTTCCATTCGTCCTCCGCCAACTTCCACGCTTCTTCGCTCCTCTCGTTAAAGAGGGGAGTGTTGTCTTTCGTCAGCCCGCATCCGTCGATACTCATCCATTCGCCGTAACGAATGCGATTGAGCGGCGCGCGTCCGTAGAACAACAAACGCGTCTCATTTCCAATATCGCCTCCGTCTTCATAGAGCGCTTCCGCCCTTTTATAGAAGGCGTGCCCAAGCAACCAGTTGTCGCGATTGGAGACGTGAATCTCGCGCGTCGCCTGGCGTTCCGCCAGTTCGTCGTCCTCGCGGAACAGACGACGATACTGTTTCTTTTCGTCGGCAATTCCAACCTTCTGCGAAATCGTCCACCCAGTGCGCACGTAGAGCTTCGGCGCGTTCCTGTTATAGACGGTTCCGTCTTGAACGAACTCGAACCCGCGAATAACCCATCGGTATCGTTCGCGATAATCGTCGAACATAGCGGACGCGTTATAGGCGAGCTGCCAGCCGACGAAGTCCCAAATCGTAATGAAGTGGGGTTCTAGGGTAATAATCTGATTCGCGGTCGCAACGACGTTGTCCCAGTCGGCGCGTTTCTCATACTCTTGCGAACGATGCCAGAGGAGCGAAATAGCGACGCCGCGCATACCGAAAGTCGCAAGTTTCATGGCGCTTCCGGTCGGATCGATCTTGCCGAAGTTCGCCTCGGCGAGTCCCGCCTGCGCGCGACTCTTTGCGAGAGTTCCGCCGTCGGTCATAGCGCCGCCGGACTTGCGTTGCGCCGGACTGCCCAAAATATAAATAGGAACCAACAAGACCACGATCAAAAGGATCAGAATGATCTTCTGGTAAAATTGCTTTTGTTGCGTCATTGTTTAGCCACCTCGCGATTTCTAAGGACGACATACCCGGCAATGAACAGCGGAATAACATAAGCAAAGGTCGTAACCAAATGCACGCAGATTGAATTCCACGGTATGTTATAGCCGTTTGCCACGCAGTCGGCGTAGTAGTTAAAGTCGCTAAAGGACGGCAGAGCCAAACCGATTATGCTCAGGAAGCCGCCGGCGATGTAGTCAAACCCTTGCCCGAGGTGAGTCGAAACCGTATTCGGCAAGTCGACCATCATATTTTCATGCGTAACGAGTCGATTCAAAGATTCAATCGGCCCGCCGCCGAGAGCTTGCAAGTGCGCAATCTCAATAAAGAGCGTCTTACAGAACCCCGCAATAAGAATTCCAAAAGTGGACGCCATAGCGACCGGTCCGCTAAGGAACGAACTGAAGAGCACGCCAAACGCGATCAGAATCAGCATCTGCTGCCACACGCCCAAATAGCCCTTGCAGAAGTTTAAGAAGACGTTCGCGTCGGGACCTCGCAGGTACAAGTCCGGCTCGGCGGCGCCAAAATACTGCTGACTATCGAGGCATTGGAGCCAAATTTCAATCTTGCCGTCGACGACGAAGTCCTCAAAGAGATCGTAAACCTCTTTCTGCGGCAAAGCGGCGGTTGGAGTCGCTTCGAAAGACTCTTTATCGCCCATTTTCTTAACGAGCCACGGCTTCGACTTTACCTTAGATTTGTCGATTTCACGCGGAATAAAGAGCGCTTTCGTCGCGTACTTTTCCGAGTTAAAAACATGCGTTTCCGCGATCATGCCCGTTACGGGATTGCGAACGTAGAGCGCGCCCATGATCGTTTGCTCAATATTGCCCATATGGGTTCGGAAAACGCTAATGGTCATTTCGACGGGCAACCCATCGGCAAAACGCTTTGGGGTAACGTCGTCGAAGGTCCAGATAATGGCTTCGTCCGACGCGCCTTCAATGTAGCTTCGATACATCCATTCTTCGCCGACGTTGATGCCGCGATCGCGTTCCGCAGAGTCTGCGTTACGGAATTTAATTTTTCCGTAATAAGGCGATTTCGCCTGCATAGAGCCTTGCGAGGAGCCAATTTTATAACGTACAAAATCGCCTTCATTGTCGACTTGCGCGATCGAGTGCGTGTGCCCGTTCTCCTCAAAAACGCGTAGCGAACCGTCTGCGTACTTCTCGACCTGGTGCTTATGCCCATTGGCAATGCGCGTGTATCCCTTCGCAATAACGGCGTCGGGTTTGAGCCCCGCCACGTCCTCCTCTTCAACGGTGTAGACGAGGTCTTCCTTGTCGTTAAGAACGTGGGTGTGCTCGAGGGTGTTAGAAACGAAGAAATAACTGCAGACCGCCATGAGCGCGAGGACGCCCGTTCCAATCGCGGCGACGCCGATAATGCGTCCTAAAATGATTTCGCTGGCGCGCACAGGCTTGGTAACGATCGTATAGATCGTCTTCGTTTTGAAATCCGCAGGCAAACTCAACGAACTAAGGAAGAGCGCCAGGAGCAGAACGAGGTAAGTGGTCGTCTGATAAACGAAGGACGCGCAGAGTCGCGCGGGATCCTTGCTGTTCGGGTCCAAGAACCAACCGGCGAACATAAGCAGAATCAGAAAGACGACGCATACGACGACGACCTTTTTACGAATCGACTCGCGAATCGCTAAGGACGCCATGGCAAAACATCGCCTGAAGGAAAATAGTTTAATATCCTTCGCCGCCTCTCGCACGCAAGATCCAAAGATTTTCCAACCCTGTCTTGCGCCATGCCGTAGCAACAGAAAGACGAAAGTAATGATAAAAGCAAGCGCCATGAGAGCGAGCACGGAAAGCGCCCAGTTCAACGCGGCGCCGCCAATCCATTCCAGGAAAGGCGGAATTGGGTTTTCTAGAATCATTATTCAGCCTCACCTCCGCGAACGCGATAACCGGGTCGCGCCTCGCTATCAGCAATGATATTGTGGAAGAGATCTTCGAGCGAGGTCGTCGGATTGCCGCAAAATACCATTTCGGCGCCGTCGTCCGCAATGACCTTTTCAATCTTCTTTTTGGCGTCTTCGCTCAAACCAGAGGCGCGAATTTCCGTCTGTTTTTCCACCTTAAGGAGATCCTCGACGCGTCCAAGCTCCTTGAGCTCGCCCTGGTACAGAATACCGACGCGGTCGCAGACGTCTTGAACGTCGCCTAGCAAGTGGCTCGACATAATGATCGTCTTCCCGCGCTTCTTGAGATCGAGAATGAGATCCTTCATATTGCGGGTTCCAATCGGGTCGAGACCGCTAGTGGGCTCGTCGAGCAGGATCAGGTCGGGGTCGTTAATAAGCGCTTGCGCAAGCCCGATACGACGCGTCATACCCTTTGAGTATTCGCGCAACTGACGCTTCTTCGAAGATTCTAGTCCCACCATGCTGATGAGCTGCGCCACGCGCTGACGTCGCACGGTCGCCGGAATGTCGAAAAGTCTTCCATAGAAATCGAGCGTCTCTTCGGCGTTAAGGAACCGATAGAGATACGACTCTTCCGGCAGGTATCCCAAACGCTCATTTTTAGCGACGTCGGAGGCAGGTCGTCCGAGAATATTGACTTCTCCGCTCGTGGGGAACAATAGTCCAAGTAGCAACTTGATCGTGGTGGTTTTTCCCGAACCGTTAGGTCCAAGCAGACCGAATATTTCTCCGCGATGAATTTCAAGGTCAAGAGCCTTTAGAGCGCGCACCTTCTGGCGTCCCCAAAAGTCGCGGTACGTTTTAGTCAGGTTTTTTGTCTCGACAATGACGTCGGAATCATTTGCCATTGAATCGCCTCGTTAAAATGTTACACTGCGCCGCAACGACGCGCGAAGGAAAGCGCTCGCCTCCTCGTCGCCGTTCGGAATACCACAATAGGACGTCGACTCGCTTCGGAACGTCGAAAACGTCGCAAATTAACGTCTTTTAGCGTTTCGACTCCCATGAAGCCGTAGCAAACGCAACGTCTTTGACGCCCGGTCGCGCGACAAGTTCCTTAAACCCTCGCGCGCGCCGCCAAGGTTGACGACCGCCGATCAAACAAAGACGCGACGTCTACTATTATTACCGATTTTGTCCCTTTTGTCTATACGCCGAGGCAAAAACAAACGTTTTTTTTGCGAAAGACGCGTCCGTACGTCGCGTCGAGGAACGAACGCCGCAAAAGCCGACGATTTTAACGGACGGCGCTTGAAAGGAACGCCAAGCGTTGTTAAAATTAACAAGCGTTGGGTTTGAGGCAGGTCAATCGCGTTAAAATCGCGCGTTTTCGCCGCCGTTTCCTTTCGCGTTCCGCACAACGTAGCCGTTGTCGCGACG
>CADCOO010000268.1 GCA_902803085.1 uncultured Planctomycetota bacterium | reverse complement strand
TTTCTGACCGATCTCCCAATGACCGACGCCGTGCGTTACGAAGGCGTCTTTCCCTCCTCGACAACGCCGCTCTACGTGCCAGGAAACGGCGTCGATTCCGCGCGCGCGCTTTTCGATCTGGAGCAAAAGGCGGCGATCAAGCACGTCCAGATCGTCGCTAACGACTACTGGAGGACGCGACCGAACGGATTGCCGCCGTCTCCGCCCATCTTCTCGCCGACCTTTGTCGTTCAGCAGCGCCAAGTCAAGCGCGAACGACCCGAGCTGATTAACGAAAAAACCTTTGATAAGCTCAATAGCGCGACGATGGCGTCGGTGGAGAGGGAGCGAAGGTTCATCAGCAGCGAAAAACTTATTGCCGGCGACGTCCCAACCATGCGCGCGCAACTCAAACGCAGTTCCATGATAAGCGAACCGAAGGCGTTGGCGTCCAGCGGCGCAAGATCGATCTTCGCCGAAGGGGCCGCCGAGCCCGACCCCGAGCCGGGCGCCGACGTTGGCCCCGAGCGCTCTTCCGCGCAACCGAAGGCGTCCGGTTCCTCCGAAGGAGTCGTTGCGACCGTACCGGCGAGGAAATTTACCAAATTGCAGGCGTACGGCATAATTTGCGCCCTCTTTAGCCTCTTCTACTTCTCCGTGCGCTCCATGCGACCCGGCGCCGAGAAATGAGAAAACCTCGCTTGCGCGTCGCGCGATAAGTCGGTATACTCCCCAACGCATACTAAGGATTAGGGCGCGCTCGCGTAACGCGCGCCCGATTTGAGACGTTGGTGAAATATGGACGACGCGAAAAAGAGATTGTCGTGGCAGGACGCCGCGCTGCCCGTCTTTGCGACCGCAAGCGTGCTGGTTATTTTGTTCCGTTTGCCCACGGGGCTTATGGACCTTCTTCTCTCGATTAATCTCGCGCTTTCGACGGTTCTTTTCCTCTCGACGTTCTTCATTAGAAAGCCGCTCGATTTCAGTTCCTTTCCGACGCTCCTGCTCACGACGACGCTCTATCGCCTCGTTTTGAACGTTTCAACGACCCGGCTTATTCTCACCCAAGGGGACGCGGGCGGCGTAATCGACGCGTTTAGCCGGTTTGTCGCGGGCGACAATATCGTCGTCGGCGGCGTAATCTTTCTGATCTTTATCATCATCCAGTTCGTCGTGATTACGAAAGGAACGACGCGCATTAGCGAGGTCGCCGCGCGCTTCGCGCTCGACGCTTTGCCAGGTCGACAGTCCGCGATCGATTTCGATTTGAACGCGGGCAATATTACGGCGGAAGAAGCGCAGGCCGCGCGTGCGGAGCTCAACGAGAGCGCGGACTTTTTCGGGGCGATGGACGGCGCGAGCAAGTTCGTGCGGGGAGACGCGATCGCAGGCTTGGCGATCGTCGCGATCAACATTATAGGCGGCCTTTGCATAGGCGTGTTTCAAGACGGCAAGAGCGTCGGAGACGCGGCGGAACTGTATTCGAAACTTACGATCGGGGACGGCCTGGTCTCGCAAATTCCGGCGTTTTTGATATCGTTGGCGACGGGACTGCTCGTGGCGCGCGCGTCCCGTTCGCAGAATATTTCCCGGGTCGCGGCGCGACAGACTCTCGGGCGTCCTATCGTTTTGGCGTCGACGGGGGTCTTTCTGTTCTTCCTTGCGTTTACCGGTCTGCCGATCCTCCCCCTGTCGATCTTAGCGTGCGGTTGTTTCGCGCTCGCGTGGGCGTTCTCGCGTCGCTCTCCCGCAGAGGAGGATGAAGAAGAGCAGGTCGGTTCCTCGAAAGCGAAAGAAGCCGACGCTCAGGACGAGGAAGCGGAGCTTGATCGATTCCTAAAGGTCGATCCTTTTGAAGTAGCGTTGGGCGCCGGGCTTCTTGGTTTGGCGTCCCCCGAGGGGGATTTGAGCCTTCTGGAACGAATTCAGAATGCGCGCCGCTCTCTCGCGTCGGAGCTAGGCGTTATCTTGCCGAAAGCACGAGTCTTCGACGATCCGTCTCTGGACGACGGCCAGTATGCGCTACGCGTCAACGGCGAGACGGTCCAGCTTGGCGCGATCTATCCGCAGTATTCGCTCGCGGTCGCGACCGATTACGCGGTCGGGTCGGCGCGCGGCCTCAAAACGGTGGCGCCGACCGGTCGCGACGCGTACTGGGTCGACGCGCGCGCCGCCGAAGAGGCGGAAGAGGACGGGTACGAAATTCTCTCTCCTGGCGACGTTCTCGAAGGATGGATTCTAGCGACGGCGCGTCGCGAGTCGGCGTCGCTCCTTTCTCGCGACGGTACGAAGCGCCTTCTGGAGAAACTTCGTCAGACGTCGCCTGCGCTCGTCGAGGAGGCTCTCGCGCGCGACGACGGAGACGAAGGGCGTTCGCGCGCGCGTCTGGCGCATATTCAGCGCGTCTTGCAACTCCTGCTCAGGGAAGGCGTCTCGATTCGTCGCCTCAACGTGATTCTAGAAGCTCTCAACGACCTGGCGTTCCGCGAGCCGGACGCCGACCCGTATCGCGCGCTCGAATTTGCGCGCCGGCGGCTCGCTAAGGCGATCGCCAAGCGTTATCTCGACGAAGACGGCGCGCTGTGCGTCGCCATGCTCGATCCGGAATGGGAAGATTTACTGCGGTCGGCGCTGACGCGCTCCGCTTCCGGAGAACCGTCCTTTACGCTAGAGCCTTCGCGATACGACGCGCTTACCGGCGGATTGCGCGCTTGCGTCGCCGATTGGAGCGAACCGACGCCGCCCGTCCTTCTCGTCGACGGCGCGTTGCGTTACGCGCTGCGCGCGCTGGCGGTCGGGGCGTCCCTCGATATTCCAACGCTCGCGTTCGACGAGATCGAACCCGGCGTTCGAATCGTTCAGTCGGCGACGATTTCGCGTTCGTCCTAAGCGCCGCCGATTATTTCCGTAAACTTTTGACGAAAAGTCGACATAATCGCCAATTTTGAGTATAATATAGACTGGTTGTTTGGCTTGAGCGTCGCGGTAGCGATCGCCGACGAGTAACGTACACGGTTAGGAGCAACAAAGGCGCGCGTTATGAAAGAAAAACGGTATGGATACGGCCCCTGGGAGTATCGCTATATTTGCAAGAGTTGCGGTCATGCGGTGCGCGCGCCGAAAAACGAACTTCCGTGCAGCGTCTGCGGCGGCGAGTTCGGACCCAAGATTTCCGTTCGCAAACTGTATCTGGAAGCGGAGAAGCCCTACGAGATCGTCGAAGTCGAGTATCAATTGCCGAAAAACTTTTTCGATCGCCTCAAGGAACTCTTCGGATTTAAGGCAAAACCGCGATACGGCGTGCGCGAAGAGAAACGACGCCCGACGCGACGGTGGCGATGGCAGACCCACGCCGAGGTCGAGGAGGAGTCCGGGATCATGCGGCATGAGGATTTCATCTGAAGACCCCTTGCCAACGGGACTTTTCATGATATAATCCTTCCAATAGTCGTTCGACGAAGTCGGCGACGCTCGGGGCGTAGCGCAGCCTGGCTAGCGCATCTGCTTTGGGAGCAGAGGGTCGCACGTTCGAATCGTGTCGCCCCGACTGAATGAGCGTTCGAGAAAGAGTTTCTCGAGCGCTTTTTCTATCTTAAGACGCCCTTTATCTGAGGTTTTTTCTGCGGCGGCGTTTACCAAGTTTGACTTCTCGCTATAATAGGGAGGAGCGCGCCGCGCGGCGTGCGTGAACGTAACCGATAATCGTAACGGAGCGATAGAATCGTGAAAGAGCAACAGAAGGAAACCGGATCAAAACGAGAGCCGACTCCCGCCGAATCACAGCGCGACGCAGCAGGGCGCCCCGAGGTCGACTTGCGCAATCCTTACGTCGCGGGTCTGCTCAATTGGCTAGCGCCCGGTCTCGGGCACGTCTACCAGAGACGGTACTTTAAAGCGGCGGTTTTCGGTTTTTCCGTTTGGATTCTCGCGCTAGCCGGCATAGCGATGGGTAGCTACTGGGTCGATTCCCCGGACGGTTCTTCGCGCCGCCTCTATCTTGCGCGCAACGTCTACTGCTCGTGGCGTTCCGGCGACGCGCGCCTCGCGTTCATTCCGCAAATGGGGGTCGGACTCTACGCGATTCCGGCGATCGTGCAGTATAAGGTCGCAAAGGACGCGAATCTTTCTGACACGGAGGTCGACGAATCCGATTATTCGCTGTGCTCGACGGCGTTCGCGCCTCCCCAGTTGCCGTCCGAGATTCGATCGCGTCCCAACCAGCCGACGGCGGACGAAATTGCCGCGCGTTTAAATTCGTGGCTCGACGTCGGTCTGCTCTATACGATGACGGCCGGCATGCTTAATTTCTTCGCGATTTTCGACGCGTTGGGCGGTCCGTCCCTCTTTGAGTTCAGCGACGAGGAAGAGGAGAAGAAAAAGAAGAAGAATAAGACGGACGAGCAAGACGAATCCGCCAAGGACGACGAATAACAAGTTCGCCGTCGCAAGCCGTAACTCGCGCATGGAGCCATGAAAATGAACGAAACGAACGATTCGAATTCCCAATCCGCACCGTCCTCCGTCGGGCGCGAAAACGTTATTCAATTTCGCGTGCGCTATCAGGAGACGGATCAAATGGGGGTCGTCTACCATGGCAATTATTTTACCTATTTTGAAATGGGACGCACCGAACTGCTCCGCGAAGCGACCGGCGTTAGCTATCGCGAAGTTGAAGAAGACCAGACGATGATGGTCGTCGTCAAAGCGGAATGCTCCTACTTGAAACCGGCGCTATACGACGACGTCCTCACACTGAAGACGCGCGTCGCGCGCATAACGAAAGCAAGCCTTGAACACGAGCACGAACTCTATCGCGGCGACGAATTGCTCGCGACCGGACGAATTCGACTCGCAACCGTTAATAAACAGGGCAAGATCGTTCCCGTTCCCGCCTGGATTCGCGATCTTGACGCCAACGCCCAACTTAATCGCAGCGCCGATAAGGCGACGCGCTAACGTTTGCTATTTGCGATATGACCGAGAGCTATTTTGTAACCGGCGCGACCGGTTTTATTGGACGACGCTTGACGACGCGACTTATCGAGCGCGGCGCGCGCGTTCGCTGTCTCGTTCGTTCCGAAACGCGCGGCCGCGACTTGGAAGCGCTGGGCGCCGAGCTTGTTCTCGGCGATCTCTTTTCAACCGACGCGCTTGCGCGCGGAGTTGATCAAGTCGACGCGGTCTTTCACCTTGCCGGTCTAACGCGCGAGCGCGCGCGCGGCGAGTTTCAGCGCGTAAATTGCGACGGGACGCGCGCCGTCGCGGAGGCGTGTCGCGCGGCGAATCGCGTTCCGACGCTCGTCCACGTTTCGTCCCTTGCGTGTTCCGGAAAAGCGCCTCGAGCAAGTCGTGAGGACGATTGCGAACGATTCGGCGCGAACCGTCTCTTGCGCGAGACGGACGTTCCCCGCCCCCTCTCTCCTTACGGTTGCAGTAAGCGCGAAGCGGAGCTCGCGTTGCAGACGTTTTCCGACGCCGTTCCGATTACGGTCGTTCGCCCTCCATACGTCTTTGGGGAAGGCGATTTGGTTTCCGCGCAGCTCTACGCAATGGCGAAACGTCGCGGGAATTTCGTCGTTCCAGGCTGGCTAGATCGTTATTATTCCTTTGTTTACGTCGACGATCTGGTCGAGGTTTTAATTGCGTCCGCCGCGCGCGGCGAACGTCTTACGCCGAATTCGTTAGCGCCTGTCGACTCGACGCTCGCCTGTTCCGGGAAAGGTATTTACTTTGCGTCGTCGCCGACGCCGATTCGGTTCTCCGAGTTTGGCCGCATGGTGGGGCGCGCGTTCGGTCGCGAGAAAATGCGCGTTTTTAAGATTCCGCCGATGGGAGTCGTCGGCGCCGGCGTCTGGGGCGAGCTCGTTAAGACGTTGGCGAAGCGCGTGCCGTCCTTCGATTGGAATAAGTCGATCGAAGCGCTACGCGGCCCGTGGATATGTTCCAGCGCCAAAGCGCGCGAGCAATTGGGCGTTGCGCTCGAGGACAAACTCGAGGAACAATTTGCTGCGGCTGCGCGCTGGTATGAACAAGAAGGATTGGCTTAACGCTTTACAAAAAAATTGTTTAGCATCATTTATTCGTCAAGATATTCGAGTTTGCTAAGGAGGTCGTTATGGGGGATTCGAGTCAGCGAACGACGGACGAATTGCGAGAAGTCGTCGACGAGATTCGTAAAGAGGCTGGTTCGCGCTTGGCGATCATGGCGCACTACTACGCGCCCGACGAGGTCGTCGAGCTTGCCGACGAAGTGGGGGACAGTCTGGCGCTCGCTAAAAAAGCCGCCGCGTCGACCGCCGACGCCGTTCTCTTCTGCGGCGTTCACTTTATGCTTGAAACCGCCGATATTCTCATGAACGCGCCCGAAAAACTCGAGGCGCGAAACGGACGACGCGCGCTCGTAATGGCGCCGGATCCGACCGCGGGATGTCCCATGGCCGATATGATTGCCTTCGACCAGGCGATCGAGTGGGAACGCCAGCTCGCGACCTTGGTCGACGTTTCCGAGTTTACGCCCATTACCTACGTGAACTCTTCCGCCGCGACGAAAGCGTTCTGCGGCGAGCGAGACGGCGCCGTGTGCACTTCGGCAAACGCCGAGAAAGTCGTGCGAGACGCGCTGCGCAAACGACCGAAACTCCTCTTTATGCCTGATTCCAGGCTTGGACGAACGACCTGCCTCGCGCTCGGATTCTCCCACGATGAAATCGCTGTTTGGACGCCAGACGTCCCCCTGGGAGGAAACGAGCCAGAAAAACTACGGCGCGCCAGAGCCGTATTATGGGACGGATACTGTCCCATTCACCAGAAATTTTCCGCCGACGTCATAACTGAGATTAGAGCGAAAAACCCGGACGCTAAGTTCTGGGTTCACCCCGAGGCGCCCCGCGAAATCGTCGATCTTAGCGACGGCTACGGCTCCACGACGAAACTCCTTCAAGTCGTCGCCGACGCCGCGCCCGGCTCAACCCTCGCGATCGGAACCGAGTGGAAGCTCGTCGATCGCATGCGGCGGCAGAATTCCGATAAGACGATCCTCTATCCCGGCGCGACTCCCTCCGTCTGCGAGGATATGTCGAAATCAACGCTCGAAAAGGTTGCGATTGCGCTTCGCGCATGGCGCGACGGCGAACCGATTAACGTCGTAACGACCCCCGACGAGATCGCCGCGTCGGCGCGCAAGGCGCTTGCGTCGCTCCTATAGTCGATTTTTCCGTCGTTTTCGTTACGACCGTCGTCGTCGCGCGCTTTTAAGCGTTTTAACCAACATTTACCGCGTCTTGACTTGACGAGTTAAGAGTCGCCGTTTACAATGGACGGAGTACGGTTGGATCGGCGACGTTGCGCGCCGCGTTCATACGACTTAAAAAGGACAAAAGAATGACAAACAACTCATCCGTCGGCGCTATTGAGCTATCGAGCATAGGCGTTGGATATCAGGTTCAGGACGCGTTAATGAAGGCGGCGAATACGACGCTCATTATCGCGCGAACCGTCTGTTCCGGCAAGTATCTTATCGTCTTTTCCGGCAAGGTCGGCGACGTCGAGTCCGCTATGGAAACCGCGCTCGCCGTCGGAGGAACTTCCGTAATCGACAAGCTCGTCGTCGCGAACGTTCACCCGGCGCTCTTTCCCGCTATGGCGCAGTCGGTCGCGCTCTCGCCCGAAGAGATCGGCGCGCTTGGCGTCGTCGAGACGTTCAGCGCCGTTTCCGCAATGGTCGCCGCCGACGTCGCCGCGAAAGCCGCCGACGTCACCCTCTTCAGATTGAGCCTCGCTATGGCGATGGGCGGCAAGGGGCTGCTACTTATGACCGGCGCGCTCGCAAGCGTGCAGGCGGCGGTCGACGCGGCTCAGAACGCTCTGAAGGATTCCGGGCTCCTCGCAAGCGTCGTCGTCTTGCCGCGGCCCGAACGCGCGCTCTTTACCGACTATATTTGATAGACCCCGCAACGGCGCTGAGGAGGGCGCTCCCATGAAGATCGTTGTCGTCGGTTCGCAAGGAACGCTCGGTTCCGAACTGGTTCGAAATTGGAACTCGACTAAGGTCGACGCCAGAATAGCCGAAAATCTCGGACGTTCCTTCGTCGAATCGAAAGACGAGATTGTTCCCCTTAACCTTCCTGATTTCGATATTTGTTCGCGCCTTATCGTCGTCGATACGATTGCCGAACTGACGCCCGACGTTATCGTCAACGCCGCGGGCGTGAACCACGTCGACTGGCTGGAACCGCGCCCTAATACCGCGCGCAATATCCACGAGCATGGCGTCGCGAATCTGCGCGAGGCGTCGCGCCGCGCCAACGCGCTCTTCGTGCAGTTCAGTTGCGCCGAGGTTTTCTATCGATCGCGGCTCGAGCCCGGCTTTCAGGACGAACGCGAACGCGCCGAGTCGCCGGAAGAAGCGCGACGGCGCGAGCGCCCCTTTGCGACCGAAGAGGAGCGTCCTATCGATCCCGGAGCGCCAGGCTTCGACGAATTTACGATACCCAATCCCGCAAGCGTCTACGCCAAGACGAAGCTCGAAAGCGAACGAGTCGCCGCAGAAGCGCGCGAATCTCTCATTCTCCGTTTTTCATCCGTTTTCGGCGAGACGTCGCAGTATTCGAGCGGCAATCTTGTTTCCTCGCTGCTCAACGGTATTTGCCGGACGAATAAACTCTTTGCGCTCAGCGATCGTCTCGTTGAACCAATCTGGGCGCTCGATCTTCTTTGCGCGCTGAAAACGCTGTTGCGCAATGGCGCTCGCGGGCTCTTTCACTTAACGGGCAATTCGCGCGCGACTCCGGTCGAAGTCGGCGAATATCTCCTGAAGCAAACCGGATTGCGAGGGCGCGAGATAGTTGGCATAACCTCGTCGGAATACGGCGATAAAGCGCCGCGCTCGGCGTTTACGATCCTTCGCTCCGAACGCTATTCCGCCGACGGCGCTCTCTATCGCATTCCCGATTGGAAAACGTCCGTCAGCGACTATTTCGACTGGCGCGATTGTTTGAACGGACTATAGGACTTAGTCTTAGGAACGCAAGGAAAGACTGACGCCGCTTAACTTCTTTTATAACAATTGATAGCGAATATAATTCATCAAGAGAACGCCCCTGCGAGTTATGACGCTCGCAAGGGCGTTTGTTCATATGAAATCGCGTTACTTATTTTCTGACAACGCTTTGTCTATCGCCTGCGCGGCGACTTTTCCAGCGCCCATCGCCGAAATGACCGTCGCGGCGCCCGTCACGGCGTCGCCGCCCGCGTAGACGTTTGAGCGCGACGTGAGACCGTCTTCGTTCACGACGATTCCGCCCCAACGATTGACTTCGAGACCTTCGGTCGTCGCTTTAATGAGAGGGTTGGGACTCGTGCCAATGGCGATAATCACGGCGTCGACGTCGAGCTCAAATTCGGAATCTGGAATGGGAACAGGGCGCCGTCGTCCGCTGGCGTCGGGCTCTCCGAGTTCCATTTTGACGCATCGGACGCCGGTAACGAAACCGTTTTTCGGATCGCGTGGATCGGATTCGTTGTTATAGCCGAGTATTTCGACGGGATTGCAGAGCAGTCTGAAATCGATACCCTCTTCCTTCGCGTGTTCGACTTCCTCGGCGCGCGCCGGCAGTTCGTCCATGGAGCGTCGATAAACGACGTACACCTTCTCGGCGCCGAGTCGCAACGCGGTGCGCGCGGCGTCCATAGCGACGTTGCCGCCGCCGACGACCGCGACTTTGCCCCCCTTCATAATAGGAGTCGTCGAATGGTCGAGGTACGCCTTCATGAGATTGCTTCTAGTGAGGAATTCGTTGGCGGAATAGACGCCTTTATAGGCTTCTCCGGGGATATTCATGAAGTTTGGCAGACCTGCGCCGGAGCCGATAAAGACGGCTTCGTATCCCATTGCGAAAAGCTCGTCGATCGTTAACGTCTTGCCAATAACGACGTTAAGAACGATTTCAACGCCCAATTCCTTGAGCGTCTCAACTTCTCGTTCGACGATCGATTTCGGCAGTCGAAATTCGGGTATTCCGTAAACGAGAACGCCTCCCGCCGTGTGCAACGCTTCGTAAACTGTTACTTGATAGCCTTTTCTAGCAAGATCGCCCGCGCAAGTCAGACCCGACGGACCTGAGCCGACGATCGCGACTCGACGTCCGTTCGATTTCGGCGCCAGGACGCTATCCGTACTATGTTCGTTGTGCCAGTCGGCGGCGAAACGCTCAAGGCGCCCGATTCCGACCGGCTCGAATTTCTTCGCTAGCGTGCAGCGCGCTTCGCATTGCGTCTCCTGCGGACAGACTCGACCGCACACGGCCGGCAAGGACGACGTCGCGTTAATCGTACGATACGCGCCTTCGAAATCGCCGTCTTTAATTTGAATGATAAACTCGGGGATATTGACGTTGACGGGGCAACCTTCGACGCATGGACGCGTCTTGCAGTTGAGACAGCGTTTCGCTTCTTCAACGGCGATTTCGGGCGTATAGCCGAGCGCGACTTCGTTGAAATTGTGGGCGCGAACGTCGGCGGGCTGGGTTGGCGACTCGTGCTTTTTGGGAATAATAGCCATTCTGTTTTCCTCCGATCAGGCGTTCCTTAAGAGATTGCATGCTTCGTCGCGCGCATGGCGTTCGAAGTCGCAATACATTCGTCCGCGCGAGAGCGCCTCGTCGAAGTCGATTTCGTAGCCGTTGAAATCAGGACCGTCGACGCACGTGAACTTCGTTACACGACGACCGTCCCGCACGAGCGTTACGCGACATCCTCCGCACATTCCCGTTCCGTCGATCATAATCGGATTCATCGAGACCGTAACCGGGACGCCGAACGGCTTCGCCGTCAGGACAACATATTTCATCATGACGAGCGGCCCGATCGCTACGATCATGTCGAACCGCTCACCAGACTCAAGGATTTCCTTCAGCGGCGCCGTGACGTTGCCATGACGCGCGTAGCTCCCGTCGTCCGTCATGACGACAAGACGGTTCGACGCCGCTCGGAATTCCTCTTCCAGAATGAGGAGATCTTTTGAACGGAACCCGATAATGCTCGTGACGTCCGCGCCTAAGCGGTGGAACTCCTCCGCGACCGGCATGGCGATCGCGCAACCGACCCCGCCGCCGACGATGCAGACCTTCTTAATTCCCGACGTATGCGTCGGGACGCCGAGCGGCCCAACGAAATCCTGCAAATACTCGCCCGCGTTTTTGCGACTCAAGAGCGTCGTCGTTGCCCCGACTACTTGGAAGATAATCTTGACCGCGCCCGACGCGGGATTCACGCCCGCGACTGTGAGCGGTATTCGTTCGCCGTCTGCGTCGACGCGAAGAATAATGAACTGACCCGGCTTCGCCTTCGCCGCGACGAGCGGCGCTTCGATCTCCATCTGGACGACCGTCGGGTTGAGTTCCTTTTTGCTTACGATTTTGTACATAACAGGTTCCTGTCGTTAAATCCCATCCACAGCCGTCGACGAATCGGCGTCGTCTGCGACGTAGGTTTCCATTTGCGCGACGTCGCCGCGCGCCGCCGCTCTCGTTTCATTTTAACGAACATCGCGATTCTTTCAAGAGAGCGCGCCGGCGCGGCGACGAATTTCCGTCGGCAGTCGCTAATTCGTAACGACGATTGTCTACGCAGACATGTGAAACAGGAACTTCTAGGAAAAAGTGAGAACGCGGCTTGCGACGCTACGCGCAGTTTCGAGTCGACGAACGACTAAGCGCGTCTCTCAATATTGTCTTTGTAGAATTTGAATAATATCATCAAAAAAACATGGTTTGCTGTTGACGTGAGAATAATAAATGATATAATTATATATGTCATGATCAGCGTAACAGTCACGTTGAACGTAGGCGACATAACACGGTTTATTATCAGAGAGACAACTATGGCAAAGATATTCATCGTTCATCCTAACGGAGCGAAAACCCTCGTTACTCGCGAACAAATGGTTGAATTGGCGCTAAAGGGACAGATCACGCCCGAGTCGCAATTGGAAGTAATCGGTCGTGTTGTGCCCGCAAGAAAGATTAAAGAACTCAATGAGATCTTTGCGGAAAAAAGCCTTCCCTCCGGTTCTCAACCTTCGGCGTTCGACTTCGGAAACGCTTCGGCCGCCGCCCAGAACGACGAGGCTGTGCCGCAGTTCGCGCCCCCCGAATTCGATTTTGACGCGCCGACGTCTAGCGTCCCCACGCAGGCGAACGTCGCGCCGCC
>CADCOO010000267.1 GCA_902803085.1 uncultured Planctomycetota bacterium | reverse complement strand
GCCTTTTCTTTCTTGGCCTTCTTGCTCTTGGGCGCGTCGTCTTCGTCGTCTCCGCCTCGTTTAACGATACGTTGCACGGCGTCGCGCGGGTAGTATTTCGCGATGGCGGCGTTGATCTGTAGGGGCGTGCACAGCGCGTAGCTTACGGGCATTTCGAATAGCATTCGGAGCTCGTCTTCAACGTCGACGCTAAGCGGTTCCGGTGAGGCAAGAATGAGCTTGCCCATGTCGGACATGACGGGTACGAAGGAGTGTTGACGCGCGGTAACGGGATTGATCTGTGGCGCGTAGAATTCGTCGACGGGGACCTCGTCGAGGCTAATGAAAGGTATTCCTAGCGATTCAGCGTATGCGATCATGATTTTCTCTTGATCGGCGACCTTCTGCTGCATGAGCGCCTGATGGAGGTCAATGCCAATCGCCTCGCTGTAGTTTTTAGCCTTTTTAATCTGCTCAGGGGTTGCGATTCGGTCTTCGAGTAGAATCGTCTCGAGAGATCTCCTTCCTGCGATCCCTTCCTGGCTCGCGGCGGTCTTGCGTCCTAGCGAGAAGTCGTATTCCGCCTTTCGTTCGGCGTCGGTTAGACAGAGGTACGCTTTGGCGAGCTCATTGAGCAACGCTTGGGACTCTTCGATATAGTCGCCGGTTGCGAATTTTCGAACGTAGGCGTTGAGTTCGAGGTAGCGTTTGCGAATGACCTTGGGATCGTCGACGAATTTGTCGAACTTGAGAAGTTGATAATAGTTTAACGGACGGTTGGTCGCTTTAATTTTGAGCCAATCGCGATAGACGTCTATATCCGCCATGTCGACCTTTCCCCTGGCGCGCGGAACGAAGTTGTGTTTTGACGGACGGCGATTACAAGAGAACGTCGCGCGCGTTTGCGTTCTTTCCATTCGCGTCGAACCGCAACCGTATTGTACACGGAATTGACCGTCGTTTCAAGCGCGCGGCGAGGTTTTTTCCAAATTGAGTTCGCGCCCTCTTTTGCGAGACGCGTTCAGGGGTATAATATTGACGTGACGAGCGCGCATTCGGCGCGTTCGCGAATCGACGTATAGAAATGGGGACGTTCGCCATGCGACGCACAATGCTAAAATCGAAAATACACCGCGCAACTTTGACCGGCTGCTTTCTGGAATACGAAGGGAGCATTTCGATCGACGCCGATTTGTTAAAGGCGGCGGATATCCTTCCGGGCGAACTCGTCCATGTCCTGAACGTGAATAACGGTCGGCGACTGGTAACGTACGCGATCGAGGCGCCCGCTGGGTCGGGAACGGTCATGCTTAACGGACCGGCGGCTCGCGACGGATACCAAGGCGATATTCTCGTGATTATAACGTACGCAGAGTACGAGGCGGACGAGCTGTCGAACTATCGCGCGAAGGTCGTCAAGGTCGACGCGCAGAATCGTGTTAAAGAGTAGATCTTTGTGATCGAGTCCTATTAGAAAGGCGTTAGAGGCGAATCAATGGATAATGCGAGTTATTTGAACGAACTATTCGGCATGAACGGTCAGGTAGCGGTCGTAATCGGGGGCGCGGGCGCGTTGGGTCTGTGCCTTTCGACGGGGCTCGGTAAGAACGGGGCGAAGATCGTCGTTGGCGACGTGAACGAATCGGCGTGCCAGGCGGCGGTCGAGAAGCTCGGCGCCGAGGGGATCGAGGCGATCTACAAGACGGTCGACGTAACGAGCAAAGAGTCGCTCGTCGCGTTGCGAGAAGAGGCGCTCAAGCTGACGGGCCAGGTCGATATGCTCGTGAACTGCGCTGGCATTAACGTCGGCAACAATTATCTCGACGTCGACGCGGACCAGTGGGATAAGATCATGGCGGTGAACCTCAAGGGTACGATGCTTTCGTGCCAGGTCTTTATTGAAAGCATGCTCAAGAACAAAGACGGCGGCTCGATCCTCAATATCGGGAGCGTGAACTCGGCACGACCTCTGTCCCGCGTTTTTGCGTATGCGGCGAGCAAGGCGGGCGTCGTGAATCTCACGCGCAATATCGCGCAGGAATTCGGCGACCAGGGCGTGCGTTGCAACGCGATCTGCCCGGGCTTCTTCCCGGCGGAACAGAATCGCAAGCTCCTCGACGAGAAACGCGTCGCGAATATCATGAACGGGACGCCGATGCGACGTTACGGCGATCCGAACGAATTGATAGGCGCCGCGATTTTGCTCCTTTCGAAGAAGGCGGGCAGCTATATTACCGGGTCGCCGGTGTACGTCGACGGCGGGTTCACGGCGAGTTGGTTCTAATCGGGCGTTTCGCCGATTGATAAAAGAGACGCGGCGCGAAGACGAAAATGAAGTCTTTGCGCCGCGTTTTTTATTTCTTGTCGACGGCGAATCTGCTATTCGAGTTCGGGATTAGGCGTTTCCTCGTTGGACGTAGCGTCTGGTTCGTCGACATTGTCGTTTGACGTAGCGTTTGAGTTGGGGACAGAAACGGACGACGAATCGATTTCGCGCCAGTTTTCTTCGTCTTCAGAAACAGTTTCCTGCGTAGCGTCTAACGATTCGGAACGGTCCTCTTCCGTAGCGTTCGCGTCGTTCTCGTCGGTCGGCCCGGCTTCCTCGTCGTCTTCCTCCGGCTCGGGCATACCCAGCAAACGACTTCGCGCTAGGCGTTCATCGGCCAAAGTTATTTCGCCCAGGAAACTTGCGGCGCCGCCGAACGTAACGGCATTACATCCTCCGGAATGTAATTTAACGCCGAAGAGCTCATAGGCGT
>CADCOO010000266.1 GCA_902803085.1 uncultured Planctomycetota bacterium | reverse complement strand
GAAGAAAAGACGAATCGATTGGTTCGGCTGGTTTAATATTCCGCTTAACGCGTCCCGTAAGACTTATTTGTTCTTTGCGCGTCTACTCGTGCGCGGAGGTTTGACGACTGTCGTCCTTTTCGCGTTTATCGTCCTGGGCAACTACAAACTGTACAATCTGCTCCCGTCCTCCTTTATTCCCGACGAGGATAAGGGAACGCTGTTATGCAGTTTTGAACTCCCTCCAGGCGCGACTCTAACGCGCACCGACGCCGTTATCCGAGACTTCTACTCCCGTGTTAATGAAGTCGAGGGGATCGACAACATCATGCTCATCAGCGGTTTTAGTTTTACCGGCGGCGGCATGGCGGAAAACAATGGAATGGCGTTCGTCAAGCTTACCGACTGGGGCGTGCGTGAAACGCCGGAACTGCAGATTACAGCCTTGCAGGGTAAGGTGCAGCAGATCTGCAACGAAATTCCGGAAGCTAAAATTCAAGTCATGACCCCGCCCGCGATGATGGGACTCGGTATGGGCATCGGTTTCGTTCTTAGTTCCAATACGGCGACTCCGCAGGAATTAGCGGAGCAAGTCATGAATTTCACGGATAAGTTGCAGCAAGTTCGCGGCACGCTCTTTGCGTCGTCCCCATATAACGCGAGCACGCCGCAATTGCGCTTGGAAATCGATCGTGAAAAAGCGGAACTTATGGGCGTTCCGATCAACTCGATCTTTACGACGCTCCAGAACAAGCTTGCGTCCTTCTACGTCAACGACTTCAACCTTCTCGGTTATGTCTTTAAGGTGCAAGTCCAGGCGGAAAAGACCGATCGCGAAACGATCGACGATATTTCCAACCTGAATGTTCCTAACCGATACGGAGAAATGGTTCCCTTTAGCTCCGTCGGCACAGTGAATCGTATGGTCGGTCCCCAATCCATCACCCGCTTTAATCAGTGGGCTTCCGCCAACGTCACGGCGGTTACCATGGGAATCAGCTCGGGCGAATACATTCAGGAAATCGAAAGGATCGCCAAAGAGGATTTGCCGGAAGGTTATAAGGTTCAGTGGACGGGCATGAGTTTCCAGCAGAAACAAAACGAAGGGCAGATTGCCGTCCTCCTCCTCCTTGCGTTCATTTTTGCGTACCTCTTCCTGGTCGCGCAATATGAAAGTTGGACGACGCCGATCTCCGTCGTTTTGACGGTTCTCGTGGCAACGCTGGGCGCGCTTGTCGGTTTGTTTATCGGACTCATGAACGGTCAACAGACGTCGATGAGTATTTACGCGCAGCTTGGACTCATCATGTTGATCGGTCTGGCAAGTAAAAACGCGATTCTTATGGTCGAGTTCTCGAAGGTCCAGCGTGAAAAGGGCGTGCCGATTAAAGAAGCGGCAATGCGCGGCGCAAACCAACGCTTCCGCGCCGTTCTCATGACCGCCGTCTCCTTCCTCTTCGGCGTTTTCCCACTCGTCGTCGCGACCGGCGCCGGCGCCGGAAGCCGTCGCGCCATCGGTATTACGACCTTCTCCGGAATGCTCGCCGCAACCTGTATTGGCATTGCGTTCGTTCCCGCATTATACTCGCTCGTCGAGCGAATGCGCGAAGGGTTCGCCAAGCTGCTCGGTAAGGAACTGCCGGAATTCGTCGCGGAAAAGAAACGAAACGAAGCGATCGCCGCCGGGCTCATCGACCCGAACGACGAACAAAACTAGCGCAATATCGCGTTTATAAAGTGAAAACGCCGCAAGTAGGAAGGTTCCTACTTGCGGCGTTTGTCATTTCTCGCATTCGCTACGTTTCCGAACGTCCTCGCGCAGATTCTTGGACGATCTCGTCTTCCCAAAATCGTTCCCGCGATAGTCGCGTTCGGCGTTCGCGTAATGAAACGCGCTCTTGTAGTAGCGCAACTCTGGTTCGCCCTCCTCCGGCATGATCACGACGGCAACGTCAAATCGCATTCGATAATCGAGATAGCCGCGTTCAAGAATGAACTCGCGCGCGGCGAGCGCCAGCTTTTTGCGGCGTTTCGCGTCGACCGCGTGGAGCGTCGAAGGGAAACGCGGATCCTCGCGTCGTCGCGTCTTAACTTCCAAAAAAACTATCTCCCGCGTCTTCTCGTCCAGAAAGACGATATCGATTTCGCAATAGTAGTTTTCCGCATTGCACGCAATTACCCGGCAATGCGAATCCTGTCGAACGCGTTCAAAAACAAACTCTTCTCCACGACGACCGAGAACGTCTTTAGCAAGCTCGGCAGGACGACGCGTTTCGCAATAGTCTTCGTAACGATCGCTCTGCGGAACGGGAAAACCGAAGAAAAGCCGCCATAACTTCGGCGCGCGGCATTTAAATTGAAACGAGACGAAGCGGCGCGCTCGCGTGGAAAAAGAGCAGTCGGAAGGCGCTGTTGAAACCTCTTTGCGTCGGGATTTGCAGTTCGTCGTTAGTTCTACGTTATTTTTGGTCATTAACTTTCTCAAATGCGTTACGGGCGAAGTCGTCGTAATCCGCGTTTAACGCGTAGCGAATTAAGCGCTTCAAGCGCTTGAGGCCTTTTGCTCAAAAGTCGTACGATCTGACTTGACGAGACGGCCAGGATTTCAGCGGCGACGCCAAGCTCTTCGTCGACGGCGGCGTAAACGTCGAAAAACTCCGCGACGAGAACCGCATAATCAAAGCTTTCGCTCGACGCTATGATTCGTTCGCCCGCTAGCCGACTATGCCAGCGAAAGCCCAATTCAAGAAGCGTTGCGCGTGCAGCGCCAAGTTCAAACGGCTCCGAGAAATCTGGAGGATTCCTAAGATTCAACGCTAGCAGTAGTCGCAATCGCTCGAGTGCAGCTCCACGATTCTCAATCTGGCGACGACTCTCCGTCGCCTCACCGACAAGTCCCGTCGACAAATGATAAAAGCGAACGCCCGTCTCCACTTTATTCCGATTCTGACCGCCAGGTCCGGAACGACGTAACGTTTCGAACCGACATTCGCGTTCCAATTCGGCAAGAGGCAAATAAACGGGCGACCTTACCATAATTCCTTCTCGACAAGCGTAGTCTTACTCTCAATTATCGCCGTTTCCTGACGGAAACCAAACGCCGGATAAAAACGTCCCCAACGCAACGACTAGCGCGAGAGCCGTCAACGTCCAATCGACCTCGTACTGCGTTTCAATCTCCCCGTTGACCGACGCGTCTTCAACAACCTCGCTCAGCGTCAATCCGTCGACGAGCTCAGACGGCGCTTCCAACGCTTCGTTCAGCTTAGACTTGTACTCCGTCGCAAGCTCGTCATGCGTTAGTCCTGCTACGAAACGTCGCAATTCTTTATTGCCCGTCGACTCGTAAGAGCCTGAAGGACCATATTTCGTCGTTAGTTCCGCATGCAACGTCGCCAGTTGACGTTGCGTCTCTTCCGTCGCGCGCCAGTACCCTTTGCGAATCGTTTCGAGCATAATCGCGGTCAGATCCTGCAGCGCGCCCGGATTCTTCTCTTCAAACCATTCGCGAGTTCCAATTCCGTGAACGTCGTCGACGAGAACCGCTTTCGTTTCTTCCCAAACGGCGGAGTCGATCGTGCCGGGCTGCGCGACGCTCCAGCCGAAAAGATTCCTCGTCGTTTTAGCGACCGACGCAGCCGCGCTTGCTCCTTCCCTTTGCAATCCTTGCAAATACCTCGGATTCCAAAGCGTCGTTCTCAACTCTTCGCGCGTCGCCGTGCGCGCCGATTCGACGCGCGCGTTCGTCGGATCGCGCAGGTCGTCGAACCAGATTTCAGGATCGCGTCCCGTCTTCGAACGCGCCGCCGCCGCGAGCGTTGCAAATTCATAAATATGGTCGAGTTTTACCGGTCCCCAAACGTTGGACGAACGCGTTTGAACCGCTAAGTCGAGGCCGTCGAGATTGTATTCCAAAAGTCCCAAAGTCGGCTTGCCCCAGTATTGCGCGTTCCGGTAGACGCCCGACATATTCGCAATATACCGATCTGCGACTTCCGACTCATCCGTCCACATATCGCCGCGCTCGACCAGACGCATAATTCCAGTCCCGTACGAAAGCGCGTTCGTCGCGCCGAAAACGCGCGCCGTCGAAAGTTCCGACGCCGTCGACGCGTCGAGTCCCTGCTCCGCAACCAAACGCGCGGCGACCTCCTGAGCGTTCGTTCGCACGTAATTATCGAACGGTTCGTCCTCCGCTGACGAGGCGACAAGTTGAACCGCCTGATCGATCAATTCGATCTTTGCGCCGAAAGAATCGCGAAATTGGCCGGAAGTCTGAACTAGGACGTCGATCCGAGGACGGCCTAATTCCTCCGAAGGAATGAGTTCGATTCCAAGCGCGTTCCCACGCGAGTCGCGTTCAATTCTCGCGCCCATGAAGTAGAGAACCTGCGCAATCCCCACTCCCTGCGTCCGCGTCGATTCGCCGCCCCACAGCGTGCACGCGACGCGACGTGGAAAAACGTCCCCGTGCGAACGGCGATACGTCGCCAACAATTCGTCGGTCAAGCGCGCCGCTATCCGCTCCGCTTCAGGCGTCGGGAGCTTCTGAACGTCCAAGCCAGCCAAATTGCGTCCCGTCGGCGCCGCGTCCGGATTATGCAGAAAATCGCCCCCAGTCGACGGTGGGATAAAGCGTCCGTTAAGAGCCGCGACGAGTCGCTCGAGCTCGTCGCTAAAAGACTGGCGTAACCTGCGCGCCGCTTCCTCGGCGTCAATTCGCGATTCAGCGCTCGTATTCGCAATCTGTTCGTCCGTCCAGGGACGACCGAGAACGTGAAGTCCGTCGGTCGTCGTCGCGCCCTCGTAACGATGAAGCAACGCGTGGAGAACGTTGATCTGCTCGTCTGAAAAAACCGCGCCCTTTTCAAGCGCCGCCTGGCGCGCCCCCTCCGTCGCATATTCGGCGAACGCAGAATCGGTAAGTAAATCGTCGATAAGTCCGGAACTCAACGTTAGTTCGGTAATCGACCTCGCGTACTCGGTCTTTAAGAGCGGTTCGTCCGATTCTTTATATTCGTGCGTTTTCTCATCCAGAAGCTCCAAATCGCCGTATAATCCGCTTTGCGCAAAGGGGGGCGTAAGGTGTGAAACGAGCGTCGCGCGCGCGCGACGTTTTGCAAGGAACGCTTCTCCAATATTGTTAATACTGTACAAATAAACGTGCGGAACGTTGCCTATCAAAAGATCGGGATAGCACGATTCGGTCATGAACGCCGTTTTGCCGCGCGTAAACTCCAGCGAGCCGTGCGTTCCAAAGTGCATAATGGCGTCCGCATGGAAGCCCTCGCGCGCCCAGAGGTACGCCGCAAGATAGAAATGCGGCGGCGCTTTGTCGGTTCCATGCACCGCGTCGAATTCATTTCCTTGCTGAGAATATGGCGCGTCGACGAGGACGTCCGTCGTCGGTTGTGGGATGAGAACGACGTTTCCGAACTCAACGCGCGGCAAAACGACGCCATACTCCGCGTTGCGATCGGCGGTCATGAACTCGCCGGGGGGCGCGCCCCAGGTCGCGACGATCTCGGCGCGCGCGCGCGCTGGCACGAACTCTTCGAACCAACGGCGATAGCGCAAGGCGGGTATGATTTCTGGTTTCGCCTCGACGACAAACTGCGAGAAGGCTCCCAGCTCCCACTGCCCGATCGTGCGACCCTGTTTCTCGAGAATAATGCGCAAAGCGTCGCTCGATTCCGGAAAAGACTCGCCGAGCTCGTATCCTTCGTCGCGTAGACGTACAAGGAGGTTGTAAAGCGAATCGACGACTTCCAAACTCTGCGCCGTTAACGCGGTTGCGCCCGGCGATTTATAGTAGAAAATCGCTAAACGCTTATCAGAGTTGGTCTTTCGGCGCAAGGCGCTCCAACGAGCGCAACGATCGACAAGCGCGTCGATGCGTTCCGAGAGAGCGCGACGAATAACCAGACCGTCTTCGTTCGGATCCTTCGTTCCAATCGCAATCGGCTCGATCGCGCCGTCGAGTTCGGGCAAAGCGGTCGCTAGGGAAAAATAGGAACCGGTCGCGCCTATCGGTTCCGTTCGCCATTCTTCTTCAGAGGCGGATAGCAGAATTGCCGTCAACACGGGCGAGTCGAGTTCTGCAAACAGAGAAGCGGCGTCTCCTTCGGAGAAAACGCGACCGCGCGGAAAATAGACGCAGAGATCGGGTCGGCACGCGCGGAGCAGGTCGCGATTATGTTGGACTTTATAGATCGGATAGACGTTGAACCCTCGCGCTTCCAATTTCGAAATCAATTCGTCGACCGGGCCGCGATCCATTTCTTTAAAGGGATCGAGAAAATCGCCAAAGAGCGCGATTCTCGGCGAATCTTCGGACGTCGCGCGACCTTCAGCAAGTCGGCGCGCTTCAAACGCCTCGAAGGTTTCATTAATTGCGGGTCCTCGATAAAAGAAACCTGCGTTCGGCGCCGCAATCGGTTCGCCGCCTTCAAGGGTTTCGCCGCGTTTCGCGCCGGAAAGATAACATAGATGACGAACCTCTTGTCCGCCAAAGTGTTCCGCCATATAGGCGGCGCCAAGTCGCGCGTTTTCTTCGCATGAGAAGGAAAAGTATTCGTAGAGCGGCGCGACAAGCTCGGACTCGATATTAGTAACCTCTCGAGCAAAGTCGAGCGTTTGCGTATAGCCGACGCACCGCGTTTGTTCGAGAAGTCTGGCGGCGCGTTCGCGCTCTTCGTCGGTCGGAACCCAGCCGATCGCGCGCAGAATTACAAGATCGCATTCCTCGAGGGGCGCGTTAAGAAACTCGTCGCGCCGATACGCGCGCAGATCAAAGTTCAACTCTTTGGTCGCGCCGCGCCAGACGGCGACCTCGGAGTCGCTGAACGCAACGAATGCGACGCGTAACGACTGCTGGGGCGATTCCTTCTCGACGATCGGCGCCGATTCCCTCGTCGTTCTTCGATCTTTTGGGACGCAGTCGATCGACGTCAGCGTCGCAACGGCAGACAAAATGAGAAACGCCCAGATCCAAGTCGTCGCCCGTTTCATGGCGTCGCTCCGTCGTTCTTATCGGCCGCTGGCGACGACTTCGCCGCCGGGGTCGACGGCACGTAGACGACGGAGCCGTCCGGCAATCGGTACGCGCGACCGAGGAGTTCGCCCTCCCCGTTCCCGGCGTCGCCGGAGGCGCGGTATCTCTTGATCTCGCCATTCTCTTTAACGACAAGCTCCATATTGGGCCCGCCAGGATCGACGACGGCGGTAAAATCTTGGTTCTCTACGAGAAGCGGATTCTTCCAGTACGCGGCAAGCGCGACAAGAAGGGCGACGGCAAAGACGATCGCCACGTCGAAAAGATTGCCGAGTCCGGAGGTTATCGACTCGCCGCTCTCTTCCAAAGCGGAAAGTTGCAATCTTCGCAGAGCTTTCATCGACCGCTTCATACTCGGATCTCCGACTCGCCCGACGCGTTAGTTAGCCGCTCGAGCGCAAAATTGACGAGAACGAAATCGCGGCGCGCCCAACGGCGGCGGACGGCGGCGCAAAGGGACGCGACAAGCGCGCCCGCAAGCCCGACGACCGTCGTTGAAAACGCGACGACTAAATCGGCGGCGAGCGTGTCCAAATCCCCTTTCGCCAGACCAAGCAACGCGGGTCCAAGTGGAATGAGCGTGCCCATAAGTCCGAGCGCGGGCGCAATTCTGGCGAGTCGCTCGGCGCGCTCGATCGATTCGCGAATGCGATTCTCATATTCCGTCGCGCGTTTCTCAACGAGCGCGTCGTCGTTCGCAGATTCTACGCACGCGGTCAACGTAAGCAAGGGCGAACTGGACGCTTTTGCGCCGCTCTCGTTCGCGTGCTCTCGAATCGTCTGCTCGGCAGTTTTACACTCGGCGCGTTCGAGGAGCGCTTCAAATTCGCGTCGCCGCGCGTTTTCGCGCCGTCGTAAATAGGCCTCGCGGATCGTCGCGCCCAGTAGTCGCAACGCGAGGAGCAACGCCAGAATCAGACCAAATGCGACGGGATAAAGTAGCGCTGTCGAAATAACGTAGAATAAATGAGTCAAAGCGCCCATCGTCTTAAAATCTCTAGTAAGGGGTAATTAGAGGGAAACCGATTCGCCGCCCGAGATCGTCGCGTACGCGCGCCACACTCCCTTGTCGACGTTGTCGGAAATGAAATGAACGCTGCCGTCGCCGAAGGTCGCGTTGACGCCGCCGTTGTGCGAACTGCGCGCGCCGAAGAAGCCGTAGTTCGAAATATAGATATTGGAAAAACGAGAGTTCGGCGACAAGAACGCGTTAAAGAGGCTCGAGTCGAATTTCCCAACGATCCACCCCTTGCCAACGTCGGTGCGCCATTTCGGCGCCGACGCAAGAAGGGATTCCATCTGCGCGTCGTCCGCGTCGCGCATCTGCTGATACTTCGAGAGATTCGCGGGGGAATAGTCCGCCATATGGATAGCGCGCAGACGAGGATTATTGCGAATCTTATCGTAGGTTACGTCGGTGAGATCCTTCGTCCCCTCGCCAATAAGGTATTCGGACATAACCATCGAATTGCTCGTGCCGTCCGTGAACGCCTCGAACCCAATATTGGACGCAAGGTAGAACGCCCCGTCGGAACGACCGGCGTTACGCGTCGATTCGTCGCCCGTTGAAAGCGTGCTGTTGATGCGGAACGTATAATCGGTTCCGCTACCGGTGCAGTAGACGTAGTTGTTCGTCGCGTAGACGTCGTTGATATCGTCTGTCATCGTCGGTTGCGCGGCGCCGTCGCTGGGACAGCGCGTGCCGGGGAACGTCGTCTTCGCGGGTAAGACATAGACGTCGTTCAATTGGACGCTACGCGTGCTCCCCGCGCGGTATTTATAAAGGTCGACCGACGTGTCCATCATATAGCGGATGTTCGTCTGTTCGATATAGGGCGTGAGGTACGCGTGCGGTGAAAGACTGGCGTTCGCGCGATCGGAAAGACCGGGAATCTTCTTAAAGACAGAGTGATAATTATGAAGAGCCAGTCCCCATTGCTTTTCATTATTTGTGCACTGCATACGTCGCGCCGCCTCGCGCGCCGACTGAACAGCCGGTAAAAGGAGTCCAATCAAAATGCCGATGATCGCAATAACGACGAGAAGTTCAACCAACGTGAACGCCCCTGCGCGACGCCTGACTTGAAACGTCATAATAATTCTCCCTATTTGGTAAGGTTTGCTCTACTCGTGGCATTCTGGATACGACAAACGCCATGATACAAGTCGCCTTTTCATTGTAACCGGTTCCCCTATATTGTCAATCGAGCCCCTAAAGTCTCCGCGCACAACGAATCGCCGCCATGACGCAACTTAGGACTGGTTCGCCACCGCCGTCAAGGAACATAAAACATGCCAAAAGCGTCTTGACGAGTAGGCAATCGTCCGCTAAAATGAAAAGGTAAACGATCGTTTACCTTCCTCAAAGAGAAATCCATGAATAAAACAAAAGAAAAAATCCTCCTAACAGCGCTCCGACTCTTCGCAACGAGGGGCTACGAAGCAACGTCTGTAAGCGATATAGCAAAGGACCTTGGCGTTACCAAGGGCGCGCTGTACAAACACTACAAGAGCAAGAGAGACGTCTTCGACAAAATTATAGCGCATATGGCGCAACGCGACGTCGAAGAGGCGAAACGCTTCGATCTTCCTACTGGAACGCTAGAGGAAATGAAAGACGCGTATCGAGCTGCGACAATCAATCGAATCGTTGAGTTCGGCAGGGCAATGTTCCGCTACTGGACGCAAGACGAATTCGCCGCGTCCTTTCGCAAAATGCTCATGCTCGAACAGTTTCACAATTCGGAAATGGGTGCGCTCTATCAGCAGTACCTCGTATCCGGCCCCATCGGCTATACGACCGATCTCTTCGCCAGCCTGGGCGTCTCAGAGCCGGAAAGAAAAGCTATCGAATTCTACGCGCCCATGTTCCTACTCTATAGCGTCTACGACGGAGCGGAAGATCACGATCAGGCGCTTGCAATGCTCGACGAATGTATGGCGAACGCAAGACAAAAACTCTCGGAAGAAACGTTAAAATAAAACCCAAAAGGAGTCAACGTATGGACAATATCGTTATTCGTAGAGAAACGGAAAGCGACTATCGCGCCGTAGAGAACCTCGTACGAGAAGCCTTCTGGAACGTCTATCGTCCCGGCTGTCTAGAGCACTATGTCCTTCACAAATTCCGAACCGATAATGACTTCGTACAAGAGTTGGATTTCATTATGGAGAAGGACGGGCGCATTATCGGTCAGAACGTCTTTGTCCGCGCAACAATCCAATCCGACGACGGGCGAAAGATCCCCATGATGGCAATGGGTCCCATCTGTGTCGCCCCTGAATTCCAGCGATGCGGCTACGGCAAACTCCTTCTGGATTATTCCCTGGAACAAGCGACGTCTTTCGGGTGTGGCGCTCTATGTTTCGAAGGCAATATTAATTTCTACGGCAAAAGCGGCTTTACCTACGCAAGCCTGTTCGGAATCCGCTATCACGACCTGCCAAAGGACGCAGACGCGTCCTTCTTCCTCTGTAAGGAACTCCAACCCGG
>CADCOO010000265.1 GCA_902803085.1 uncultured Planctomycetota bacterium | reverse complement strand
TTCTCGGCGCGTTTTTTATTGCCGCTGGGCGTTGCGCATAGTTATTTCCGAACGGCGACGACGTAGTATCGCGTTGCGGGCAGCACGACGTTGAGCGCGCTGGAGCAGGGGAAGAAGAGATCGAACAGCTTAAAGCCGAGCCGGGACGGCGCCTTGTTTGGATCGCGTTTACGAAAGATTCGTTCGATTGCGCCGAAGGAACTGATCTCTTCAACGCGAAAACCCGCGCCTTCGAGTCGTTCGCGTATCTCGCGTTTCGAAAACCCGCGCCGTTCACCCTTTTCGCCGCGATTACTCTTGGACGGCGCGTGGAGAATCATAATGAGTTTTCCATTGGGACGAAGAGCGGCGCGCGCGTTTGCGAGCGCGTTTTCGTCGTCGAGCGGCAGTTCCGACGTGCGATTGAGGCAGACGACGGAATCGAACGCGCCCTGATCTTCAGGGGGCAAGACGTTCTGCGTTGTAAAGTCGAGTCGATAGACGTCGACGACGGCGTTGCCGTCGTAAGAGGCGCGTAGAAAGTTGTGGCGTCGCTCGCTCGATTCCGCGAGCGCGAGCCGTTCTCGTTGCGGAAGATAGCGCGAGACGGACCCGACCCCGGCGCCGACTTCCAACGTTGCCGATCCAAGATGCGGAATCGCGCGTTTAACGAGCGACTTGCGGTAGTTCTTCGCGTATTCCAAGCGTTGACGCGATTCCGAATCGGAGTCTTCGTCATAGAAGCTATCGTCGATGAACCAGTATTTCAGAATAATGCAGATCGCGCTCACGCCGTCTTTCCAGCCGATCTTTTTCCCTTCGGAATAGCGGCGCCCGTTGTAGCTAATCGGCACTTCGTAAACCGTCCATCCGCGTTTTGCTATCTTGGCGGTGATTTCCGGCTCGATTCCAAATCGATCGGAGCGTAATGGAATCGATTTGAGCGCGTCGGCGCGAAACGCCTTATAGCACGTCTCCATATCGGTGAGATCGAGCCCGGTCGTGAAATTCGAGAGGTGCGTGAGAAAGAGATTGCCGAGTTTGTGATGATACTGGAGCGCTTTGCGCGTCTCGCGCGTTGCAAATCGCGAACCGTAAACGACGTCGGCGCGACCGTCCAAGAGCGGCGCGAGCACGAGCCCGTATTCGTTGGGATTGTATTCGAGGTCGGCGTCTTGAATAATCGCGAAATCTCCCGACATTTCCTTAATCGCGCGCCGAATCGCCGCGCCCTTGCCCTGATTTTTCGGCTGACGAAAGGCGCGTATGACGTCGGGATACTTTTCAAGCAACTTTTCAATGACGCGCGGCGTTTTATCGGTGGAGCAATCGTCGACGAGCACGATTTCACGATCGAGATTATCCGGCAGGGGCGCGGCGAGCGCCGTTTCGACGACGCGCGCGAGATACGCCTGCTCGTTATAGACGGGTATCAGGATGGAGAAGAGGCGGTTGCGATTGTCGTCGTTTTGATCTTTCGTCATGATTTTTGGTCGCAGTTTGCATTATTGACGCGAGTTCTCGCACCGTAGCGAGACAGTCTATCGCGCGTCAAGTTCCTCGATTATATCACACTTTTTGGCAATAGGGAATAGAGCGCCTCTAACGATCTTGTCGTTCGCGTCGTTCTCCGCTCAAGTCGTCGAGTCAAGACGCCGTTCCTAATGTGAGCGCGCGCGGCAGGGCGGCGCTCGACGTCGACGCGCGCTTCTGTATAATTAAGGGGAGTTGGCGAACCGTTCGCCACGCTTGGAAAAGAATCGCCATCAGAGAAAAACGAGACGCGTTATGCAATTCACCAAAATGCACGGAGCCGGCAACGACTATGTTTACGTCGATTGCGTTCCTGAAAAGTTGCCCATGCCTCCCGACGAGCTTGCGCGGAGGATTTCCGATCGTCACTTTGGCGTCGGAAGCGACGGACTCGTCCTGATTTGTCCGTCCGACGTCGCTGACGCCGAAATGAGAATGTTCAATAGCGACGGTTCCGAAAGCGAAATGTGCGGCAATGCGATTCGTTGCGTGGCGAAGTACGTCGCCGATCGTAATCCTTCGCGTCCGACGCAGCTCAAAATAGCGACCGGCGCCGGGATTAAAACGCTCTTTTGCGAATACCACAGCGACGCGGTCGCGCGCGTGCGCGTCGACATGGGCGCGCCGATTCTCGAGCCGGAACGCGTGCCGACGACGCTTCGATCGCCGCGCAACGAGAGCACGGCGCCCGCCGCCGATATTCCGGTCGCTACGCTTGGGCTCGATTTCGCGTCGGAACTTGGCGCCGGTTCCGAGGAGTGGGGCGACTTTATGAAGGCGCCCCTCACGTGCGTGTCGATGGGGAATCCTCATTGCGTGATTTTCGTTAAGAAGATCACGGACGCGCTCGTTCTCGAATGCGGTCCTAAGATCGAGCGTTCGCTGGAAAACTTTCCACGCAAGATCAACGTGGAATTCGTCGAGGTTGTTTCGCCGACGGAGGACAATATGCGCGTTTGGGAGCGCGGCGCGGGCGAGACGCTCGCGTGCGGGACGGGCTCGTGCGCGGTAGGCGTGGCAAGCGCGCTGACGGGTCGGACGGGTCGCAAGACGACGGTGAAATTACTCGGCGGCGAACTTGAAATCGAGTGGAACGAGGAAAAGAACACGGTCTTTATGACGGGCCCGGCGGTCGAGACCTTCTCGGGTCGTCTTTCGCGCGAGTTTTTCCGTCAGCCTTTGAGATCGTATTGATTTGATAACGCACGTCGCGTCCTTTCGTAGAATGCTCTTTTCTGGATTTCTGAAACAGTAGGAACCGCGACGCGTCTAACTGAAGCGGCGGCTTTTGGCTTAAAACGAAAAATAGCCAAACGCCGCCATTGTATTTAGCGCCGTTTTAAGTATAATGGCGTATGCGTTGGTTCCAGTCCCCTGGGGCGAACGCTCATATGTTACGCAGCGTCGCCGTCCATTCGACGGCGAATTTGGTTTTATTTATTTTTCTCGCGCATTGCCGACTTGGCGGCGCGACAAGAAACGAGTCAGGGATATACATGCAAAAGAAATCAGGCTTCACGCTCGTTGAACTTTTGGTCGTTATCGCGATCATCGGCATCTTAATTGGTCTACTCCTTCCCGCCGTTCAAGCGGCGCGCGAGGCGGCTCGACGTATGCAGTGCACGAACAACGTTAAGCAGTTCGTGCTCGCGATGCACAATCATCACGACGTTAACAACTTCATTCCGTCCCAAGGCGCTTACGGCGCCAACGTTAAATCGGATCGATTTGGCGTCCACTATCAACTGTTGCCGTACATTGAACAAACGGCGCTCAAAGCCGCGATCGACAGTCCCAACGGACCGACCGCGCCATGGTTGCCCTCTGCCGACGGATCCGCCGCATGGCAAACGCGTACGACAAAGGTCGTAACTTTCCTCTGCCCGTCCGACCAACATGGCGGTCAACTCGTTAAGCTCGGCGGCGCTCACAATCACGACGGTCGACCGACCAATATCGTCTACTGCATGGCGGACTGCGCCGCGCGTCTCGACAATACGAACGACAGTCCCCATCAGACCGAAGCCGACGGCAATGGCGGTAGAAGACTGGTGGGCCAGTCGTCTGGTAAGGGCAATTGTATGCATCGCACCTTCTTCCACTATTTCGAACGTCAGAATCTTTCGTTCGCCACCGACGGAACGAGCAATACAATCATCTGCTCCGAGGCTTGCGCAGCCGACTGGAGTGATACGAAGCTCCGTAGTTCCGTCGGCTACTACAACGGGTTTGACCTTGGCACCTGGGTCTCCAGCCCGAGCCTCTGCATGAACCAGAAGAGCGCTACTGATCCGAACGGATACGCCGTTAAAACGCTCGATCACCCGCGTTGCGGAAACTGGCTCGATCGCCTGCCGCTCCTTACCGGCTTCTCTACGATTATGCCGCCGAACGGACCCTCCTGCGCTAAGAACGACCGCGAACAACCTCAAGTCGAGCTCCTTAGTTGCTCCAGCTATCACAGCGGCGGCGTTAACGCCGGTATGCTTGACGGTTCCGTTCGCTTTATTTCCGACACGGTCGATACCAACGGACTTGCCGACACGCCGACCGGTACGACTTTAACCGGAAAGAGTCGACTTGGCGTCTGGGGCGCGCTCGGCACTCCGAACGGCGGCGAAACCGTTTCGCTCTAAGCTGGACGCGGCCGATTATGACGATCGGCGCGTTCGACTATCTCCCGTCTGAATCGACTTTCTAGTCAATGATCGACGCGGTCGAACGCTAGACGTTTGACCGCGTTTTTATCAAGTCAATGAAGACGTCGACGCGCTCTGCGGCGCGCGACGCACTACAAGAAGGATATTCATTATGAAGAAACTTGCTTCTCTCATTCTCTGTCTCGCGCTCGCGACCTTTGCCGTTGGGTGCAAAGACAATTCGCGACCCGCCGACCTGCCGGAAGACATGTCGCCCTGCAAAATCACGATTACGCAAGAGGGACAGCCGCTCGCCGGCGCGACCGTTTCGCTCGAGTACGATACTCAGGTCAAATACAAGACGTCCGGCACGACCGACGAGACCGGCGTCGCCACAATGATGACCTACAGTTACCCGGGCGCGCAGCAGGGTACGGCGAAGGTTGTCGTAACCAAGACGGTAACAGAAGGCGGCTCCGAGGGCGAGGACGGCGAAGCCGGCGAATTGGGAACCGATTTCAGCGTCGTCGACGCGAAATATGGCAAAGCGGAGACGACCGATCTCACGATTACGATCGGCAAAGACAACGTCGCCGAGTCTTTTGAGGTCGGCGCGCCCGTGCACGAGCCAAAGAAATAATTGTCTTTAAGCGCGGACTGCGCGAAGAGCAAAACGTAAGGGACGATCCGATTACTTGGGTCGTCTCTTTTTTTATGACGCTGACGGGGCGATCTTCCGACGGAACGGAAATCACATGTTTCCGATAGTTGTTTGGGAAATCCCTATCGCCTATTGATTATTCTGGGCAGATTGAGTATAATAAAGTCAGTTTCCGATCAACCTACTCGGTATAAGCAGGTTCCAAGAGACGCCTACATTGATATACAGCAGAGTCCCGGCATATGCGGTGGTTTTCGGTCTAGTCCATTTGTAACCATTGATGAATCGCGACTGGTAGCGCGCGATTATACAGGTAAGAAGGAATTATTAGATGGAAAAGAAGATCACTCCTTGCAAGAGCGCGAAGTCCGGCTTTACGCTCGTCGAACTCTTGGTCGTAATTGCGATCATCGGTATTTTAATTGGTCTGCTCCTTCCCGCCGTTCAGGCGGCGCGCGAGGCGGCGCGACGTATGCAATGCTCTAACAACGTCAAGCAATTCGTGCTCGCAATGCACAATTTCCACGACGCCAACAACTATATTCCGTCCCAGGGCGCGTGGGGGAACGGCGTTAAGTCGTCCCGTTTCGGCGTTCACTATCAACTTCTGCCCTTTATCGAACAATCGGCGTTGAGAGCCGCGATCGACGGCAATACGGCGTTGACGCAACCTTGGTTGCCGTCCGCCGACGGTTCCGAAGCGTGGCAAACGCGTACAACCAAAGTAACGACCTTCCTATGCCCGTCCGATCAGCAGGGCGGTCAGCTCGTTAAACTTGGCGCCAATCACAACCACGACGGTCGCCCGACCAATATCGTCTACTGCATGGCTGACTGCATCGCGCGTCTCGACAATACGAACGACAGCGCGCACAATACGGGTTCCGACGGTACCAATACGTGGCTTACTTCAAAGGGAGTCGGCACGGGCAACTGCGCGCACCGTACGTTCTTCCACTATTTCGAGCGTCAAAATTTCTCGTTCGCTTCCGACGGCACGAGCAATACGATTATTTGCTCCGAAGCGTGCGCGGGCGACTACTTCGACGCCAAAATCAAGAGCTCCGTCGTTTACTACGCTGGGTTTGACCTTGGCACCTGGGTTTCCAGCCCAAGCCTCTGTATGAACCAGAAGAGCGCGGACGATCCCACCGCCTACGTTACGGCCGTTCTCCAGCATCCTCGTTGCGGCAACTGGCTTGATCGACTTCCGATTCTTACCGGTTTTAGCACGATTATGCCTCCGAACGCGCCTTCTTGCTCTAAGTACAATCAAGAGCAGGGGCAGGTTGAGATTCTGAGTTGCTCCAGCTATCATAGCGGCGGCGTCAACGCAGGGTTGCTCGACGGTTCCGTTCGCTTTATTTCTGATACGATCGATACGAACGGACTTCCCGACATCCCGACTGGTATTAATCTTACCGGCAAGAGTCCCATGGGCGTCTGGGGCGCGCTTGGCACTCCGAACGGCGGCGAATCTGTCTCGCTCTAAAGCGCATTTTGAATTATCGTCGTTTGGGCGCGTTGTCTGCGCGTTTTTTACGTTAATCGACGTTGAACCTCGTAATCGTCGCGGTTGAACGCAAGACGTTCGACCGCGAGTTTCTCGATTCAAGTGAAAATCAACCCCGCGCTTTACTGCGGAAAATACACAATCTCGAAGGGAACCGATATGAAGAGATTTGGTTTTATCATTCTATGCCTGGCGCTGGCGACGCTCGCCGTCGGGTGCAAAGACAAATCGCGACCCGCCGACTTGCCGGAAGATATGTCTCCGTGTAAAATCACGATTACGCAAGAGGGAACTCCGCTGGCTGGCGCGACCGTGGAACTCGTTTACGATACGAAAATGAAGTACAAGACGTCCGGCACGACCAACGAGTCCGGCGTCGCCACAATGATGACCTACAGTTACCCGGGCGCTCAACAGGGTACGGCGAAAGTCGTCGTTACGAAGTTGGTAACCGAAGGCGGATCCGAGGGTGAAGACGGCGAAGCGGGCGAACTTGGCTCCGATTTCCAAGTAGTCGACGCGAAATATCGCAAGGCTGATACGACCGATCTGACGATTACGATTGGTCAAGAGAACGTGGAGCAGACCTTTGAGGTAGGCGCCGCCGTTCACGATCCTGTCAAATAGCTCGTTCCGCTTGAGCGTTTGACCTTCTCGGAGAGAACGTGCGATTCCATTACTCGGAACGCCGTTTTTTAGAATTAGTAAGAGCGCTAGCAGGAGCTCCCTGGTCTCCTGCTAGCGCCGTAATTTGCGACCGTCCGTCGTTTAAACGAGGCGATTGCACATAACCAGGATCGTTTCCGATTAATCTGCCTGACATAAGGCGTTGGCGTCGGGAGACTCTGCGTTGATAAACGGCAGAACCCCGACGCCTGCGCGGCTTGTTTTTTATCTATTATTTATCCCTACGGATCGCGTTTTCAAGCGCGATTCCAAGCATAAAGGAGTTGTCGGATGAAACAGAATCTTTCTCTTTGTAAAGGCGGGAAATTAGGCTTCACGCTCGTCGAACTCCTGGTCGTTATCGCGATCATCGGAATTTTAATTGGTCTGCTCCTTCCCGCCGTTCAAGCGGCGCGCGAGGCGGCTCGGCGCATGCAATGCTCGAACAATATGAAGCAGTTCGTGCTCGCCATGCATAATCATCACGATATCAACAACTACCTTCCGTCGCAGGGCGCGTGGGGCGCGAACGTTAAATCTTCCCGATTTGGCGTTCACTACCAGCTCCTCCCCTTCATTGAACAAACGGCGCTCAGATCCGCGATCGACGGCAACGCGGCTCTGACTCAACCTTGGTTGCCGTCCTCCGACGGCTCCGCCGCATGGCAGACGCGGATTACGAAAGTCGACACGTTCTTATGTCCCTCCGACCAACAAGCGGGTAAGCTCGTCAAACTCGGCGGCAATCACAATCACGACGGTCGACCGACGAACATCGTCTACTGCATGGCGGACTGCATTGCGCGTCTCGACAACTCGAACGACAGCTCGCACGATACGGCAAGCGACGGCAACGGCGGAACAAGACTGACTTCGAAAGGGGTTGGCGACGGCAATCTTTCGCATCGAACGTTCTTCTATTTCTTTGAACGTCAGAATTTCTCCTTTGCAGCCGACGGTACGAGCAATACGATTATTTGTTCCGAAGCGTGCGCCGGCGACTATTTCGACGCCAAGGTTCGTAGCGCCGTGTGCTACTACGCCGGATTCGATAACGGCGACTGGACGTACCAGCCGGCGCTCTGCATGAATCAGAGAAGCGCCGAGGATCCGACCGTTTACGGTACGACCGTCGTTCAGCATCCTCGTTGCGGCAACTGGTTGGATCGTCTGCCGCTTCTGACCGCGTTCTGCACCATTTTGCCGCCGAACGCGCCGTCCTGTCTCAAGTACAATCAGGAGCAGGGACAGGTTGAAATTATTAGTTGCTCCAGCTATCACACCGGCGGCGTCAACGCTGGAATTCTCGACGGGTCGGTTCGGTTTATTTCCGACACGATCGATACGAACGGGCTTCCGACGATTCCGTCTGGCATTCATCTTACTGGCAAGAGCAAGCTAGGCGTTTGGGGCGCGCTCGGCAGCCCGAACGGCGGCGAAACGGCGGCCTCGCTCTAACGGAGGACGCCTTATTCGAGCGCGTCTTTTGCGTTTGACCACGCTATAAACAGAGAGGACGATCCGAATGTTCGGGTCGTCCTCTTTTCATTAATCGGCTTGGAAGGTCGAGAGATTATTCTTCGTCGAAGAGATCGTCGACGTCCTCGCCGGAATCTTCGAGTTTCGCTTCCTCAATATTGTCGACGATCGCCTTGATCGAATCGACGATCGATCCGGACGCCGTCATTTGCATTTTGAGAAGATTGTCGGCGTATTGGCTACTGAAGACGATCTTGGCGTCGTGATTCTCCGAGACGCATTTGAGCGTGGCGATCGCCTCGTCGGTGAGTTCAATTTCATCGCTCAGCGACGTGAGAATATCCTGAGCGAGAACGGCGAGCTGCGAGAGATCGAGAATGGAGTCGGTCGGTTGCGGAGCGGGCGATTTCGTCGCGGCAAGGACTTGCGCGAGAAGTTCGTCGAGCTCTTTGCCTTCTTGATCGGCGAGTGCAATCGCGAGGACGACGGCGTCCTTGGCGAAAGCGGCGCGAATGGCGATCGACTTGTCGGCGTAGTTCCCAAGATCGCAAAATTCGCTCATAGGAATCGTAATCTTCGAGACGTCGAAATCGTCGATCTTTTCGGCGTCGAGCGCAATGAAGTCGTTGAACTTGGCGTTTTCCGCTTGAAGTCGAGCGGCAATGCGACCGAGCGCCTCGCGCAATTCCTCAGTCGCCGCCTCGACGCTGCCGGCGATAATCGCCGCCGGGCGCGCAAGAATAGCGAGACCGGAATCGTTGACGTCGAGCTCGCCGTCTTTCTCCGCCGATTTCTGCAGGAGCTCGAGCAGTTCCTTGGCCAATTCGTAATTCTCCGGGTCGTCGACGATCACGTCCAGTTCGTCTAGCGAGTCCCAAAGCTCGGGAAGTCCAGCGTAGGCGTTTTTCGTCAATTCCTTATCGCGCTCGGAGACGACTCCCGTCGAGATATTGCCGTAGATAGAATTCGGCAAACTCGTTAGCGCGGACCATCGGGTTGGCGTCTGCTGCGAGCGTTCAAGCTCGTCGGCGAGGAAAGAGCCTTCTTTGACCGAGGCGGCGAACGTCGCGACAAACGCGCATGATTCGTCGATCGTAAAGGCGACGCGCATTGTTTCAACGCACTCGAAGACGTCGAAGAGATAGTCGAAAATTTGGTCGAGCTGATTGATTTGTTCGTCGTCTTCAAGTTCCGAAAGACCTTCCGCGAGCTTAAGACGCAGCGCGGACGCGCCCGCTTCAAGAATCTCTTCCGGCGCGTTCGTTAAATTGAGATCGAACGCAAAAAGCGGCGCGCGTTCGGAGACGGCGCTTGGCGCAATATTGAGCTTTTCTTCCGGGATCGAGAGAATGAAGTCCATAAGCGCCTTCTGACCGACGTAGAGACCGGCGTCGCTAACGCGAAGTTCGAGTTCGAATTCGTCGAGTCGATCTTCGAGCAGACCTTTGAGCGCGTCAAGCGCGTCCGGCTCGAAATCTGTCAGCGGAACTCGCACAAAGGGCGCGACCGTGTCGCCGTTCGTGGCGAAGGCGATCGTAATCGGTTTCTCGGGGTCGAGCAGCGCGACGTACTTTTGAGAGCGCGCTAGTTCGAAAATAACGTTCGCCATATCCTGGCGTTCGAGTTTTTCCGCAACTTGCGAGACGGCGGTCTGCAGATCGTCGAGGGACGCGATCGTAACGGTTGCGAAGACGGGGTTATTGGGCTCGGCGGCGCTCGTCGTAGCGCGCGCGGCGAGCGCGAGTATCGCAATAATCGGCGCGCAGACGAGGAGCGCGCAGTAGAAACGTTTGAACAGTTTCATGGATCCTCCTAGAGGGTAGACGCGTCGAGGACGCGCGTTCGGTATTTGGGGGCGCGCAGAAGACGCGCGTCCAATCTCCCCTAATTATGGGAGAAAGAGGTTGTTCGTCAAGACGTTGACGGAGGCGCTGAGAGATTTTAGGCGGGTCGAGCGCGGAAAAGCTCTTGTCGATCGAGCGGCAATAGAGTATTCTTGACGCCGCGCCGATTGTGCGGGCGCTTTGACGAAAGGAATCGAAGGGAGACAGGAGGGCGAACGACGCGAATTATGTCGTTGCGGGACGAATTTAGAGCGCGCGTAGAAGCTTACGCGCGGCGAGAAGCGCGATTTCCGAATAGCGTCGGACTGAGCCGATATTGGCGAGAGGGACGCGCGTTTTCGGAGCGGTTGACGCGTTCGGAGAAGAAGAGTTACTTTTCCGAATTCGGCGACTATTTCACGAGCGCCGCGCGACTGCTCGTCGGCGCGCGCGTCGACGTCGCGTTCCGTCGCTTTGGCATTTCGAGTCCCGCGCGCGCGCGGTCCGCGGCCAACGCCGAATTCGGCAGAACGAACTGCCTCTTGGCGACGAGCGATTCCGGACGCCAGATTGCGTTCCTCTTTCCGACGCGCACGGCGCTGATTCTTCTACTGGCGCAGATGGGCTACGAGCTCGACGCATTCTGCCGCGACAAAACGATCTGGCGCGATTTCGAGAGCACGACGGGCAAGGATTCGTATCTCACGGCGATCGAACGCGAGGTCTTTGCGCGCCTTCGGAGGCGATTCTGCGATCTCGCGCCCGCGATAACTCTACCGGAGAAAATTTATCAAGACTTCCATTCGGACGAAGAATGGCGCGTGGACTTCCTCGCGGACGATTACGAACGGGTCGCGCGCATTCTCGGAAACGACGATTACTATTACGAAGAACGCGCGCTAATCGTCGCCAAACGCGAGTTCCCATGGACGACCCTCTACCCGGCGAACGACCTGTTCGAAACCCGGCGCGAACCGAACGACGAGCGACCGAACCCGAAGGAGCGACGCGAATCGACGGAGTCTGAACCGATTGCCAGCCCGCCGGCAAGCGTTCCGAGACCGACGCAAAAGAATTCGTCTGACAATTCCGGCGCTAAACAAAGAATCGACGTCGTGATCGCGCGCGGTAAAATGCCTTGCGCCGCGTGGCAAGCGCTCAAACCCGGCGACGTCATAACGACCGACGAGCCCGCCGATAAACTCTTCGAAGGCGTCCTTAACGGACAAACCGTCTTTCGCGGTCGCCCCGGTCTATATCGCGGCGCGCACGCAATTCAAATCGAAGAACTCGACGGCGCGCGCGACGAATGACCCCAAAAACGATGAAAATATTTTTTTAGGTCTTTACAAGATCGCGCGGCGTAATACAATGTTTCTGTCCTTGGCGTTTTGTCTAGCGAGACGTCGGACGATGGCTGAATAGCTCAGTTGGTTAGAGCGACGGCTTCATAAGCCGTAGGTCACAGGTTCAAGTCCAGTTTCAGCCACT
>CADCOO010000264.1 GCA_902803085.1 uncultured Planctomycetota bacterium | reverse complement strand
TATAAGATTTGTCCGCCGGAATCCTTGCCGACCATGCGCGCGGAGTACTTGGCGTGCGAACGGGACGAAGTTGAGTCCCTCGAATCAAAGCGAATTCGTCGAAAAGAACGCGTCAAGCGAATGTGGCAAAGCCGATTAGAATGGTATCAAACGGAATTCAAGCCGAAACCGCAAAAGCCTAAGCCTGATCGATCGGACTCGCCGCGAGGGAGCTCTAGTTTCTTGGCGCGCGCGCGCGACGCGTTCTTTTCGCGCGCCGACGCCCGGGAATCGAGCATGGCGGACGTTGAGGATGGAATGCCGGACATGGAATCGCGCGGCGTTTCCGAGGAAGCGTTCGGGTGCGAAGCGAGCGCAAACGTTTGCTACGACGTGTCGGAGCCTTGCTCTTTGGATATGGATTCAGAGGACGCTATTAACGGCGGCGAAAAGGGAGCGCCCGAAGGAGCGTCCGGCGCAACCATACGATTATCCTCGTGGGATCCGGATTGCGACGTCGTTAAACGCATTGCGCAACTTCCCGACGCCGATAGGACGGACGCGTATCTCCGCGCGCGCTACGACAAAGAATACCGCAATTCGCCAACCTTTTATTTCGCCTGCGCTGAATTGTTTCAAAGTCTGAACAAGACGTCGCTCGCCGTTAGAATACTCTCAAATCTGTCGGAATCATGTTGGGACGATCAGCAGCTCCTGCGCCCGCTCGCTAAAAAGCTACTCGCGCTTAATGAAATCGACCTCGCTATTGCCGTCTTCGAACGCGTCTTAGAATACCGACCGGAAGAGCCGCAGTCGTATCGCGATCTCGCTCTTGCGCTCGACGAACGCGCCGATAAACTTGCAAACGAAGGCGAGCAAGATCAAGCGATTCAAGAGTATCGGCGCGCTCTAGAACTACTAACGACGGTGATCGAAGGACGAAATTACGACGACTGGGACGGGCGATTTCCTGAAATTGAAGTCATTGCAATCGAAGACGCGTGTGGAATCGTCGCTAAATTAAAGGGGCTCAACGTTGACGATATCTCCTACGACGCCGAGCTCATCGTTCCTTTCGAAATCGATCTGCGCGTTACTCTTACCTGGTCCGCCGACAATACCGACTTCGATCTCTGGCTCTTTGAACCGGACGGTACAAAAGTCTTCTACGGCGCGAGAAGATCCGCCAACGGAGGAATGCTAAGTTGCGACTACATGGACGGATACGGTCCGGAGGAGTATCTAATTCGCAAGGCGATCCCGGGAAAGTATCGAATAGAAGCCAACTATTTTAGTTCTCGCTCGCTTGACGTGCTCGGCGAGATTTATCTGGAAGCGGAGGTTGTTATGAATTTCGGACGTCCCAATCAAAAGCGGTCCCGATTAGGCTTCGCGCTTCGCGACGTCAAATCGTCTTTCGAAATCGGAGAAGTGGAATATTAACTCGCTAAACGCGTTACCCATTATATTTAGGGAGACAATATGAGCGCTAAACAATCGATAACCGTCGGGCTCTACGGAATTGGACTCGACACATACTGGCCGCAATTCGACGGACTCTACGACCGACTTGTCGGCTATCAGGGAATCGTCGCCGAGAAACTGCGCAAGTTCGGCGCAAACGTCGTCGACGCGGGGCTCGTCGATTCCCCCGAAAAAGCGGGGGAGGCCGCGCAGAAGTTTCAGCAAGCGGACGTCGATCTCATCTTTCTCTACGTCTCGACCTACGCGCTTTCCTCGACCGTGCTCCCCGTCGTTAAGAAGCTTAAAAAGCCGGTCGTTACCCTCAATCTCCAGCCGACGTCAAAAATCGACTACGCGACCTTCAACGCGCTCGGCGACCGCACCAAAATGACCGGAGAATGGCTCGCCAACTGCCAGGCGTGCAGCGTACCGGAAATCGCAAACGCGTTCCTACGCGCCAACGTGCAATTTCATCAGCTAACCGGCGTCCTACAAGGCGATCCGATCGTCGACGCCGCGTTGCAAGATTGGCTCGACGCCGCGCGCGTCGCCTCCATAATGCGAACGAGTCGCGTTGGACTACTAGGACATTATTACAACGGAATGCTCGACGTGTATTCCGATCTCACGAGGCTCGCCGCGCAAGTTGGTCCGCACTTTGAAATTCGAGAGTTCGGCGAAGTTCTCGCGTTGCGCGACGCCGTCTCCGAACAGGAAGTCGACGAGTTCGCCGCGCTCATTCGCGAAGAGTTCGACGTCCAGCCCGACTGCACAGACTTCGAAATTAGACGCGCCGCGAAAACGGGGGTCGCGCTCCACAAGTTCGTTAAGGAACACGATTTGGACGCGCTCGCTTACTTCTATAACGGACACGGCGACGAACGATATTCCGATCTCATCGCCTCCGTTATCGTCGGCAACTCCATGTTGACCGCGCGACACGTACCCGTCGCGGGAGAGTACGAAGTAAAGAACTGCCTTGCCATGAAGATCATGGACTCGTTCGGCGTCGGCGGCGCGTTTTCCGAATTCTATGCGCTCGATTTCGACGACGATATCGTTCTACTCGGACACGACGGGCCGTGCCATCCGCAAATCGCGCAGGGCAAGACGAAGCTCAAGCCGCTCTACGTCTATCACGGCAAAGTCGGTTCCGGACTGAGCGTCGAAACCTCGGTTAAATACGGACCCGCAACTCTCCTCTCCGTTATCGACGCGCCCGACGGCAACGTTAAGTTCCTGGTCGCCGAAGGGGAGTCCGAGCCGGGACCGATTCTCGAAATTGGCAATACGAACAGCCGCTATCGATTCCCAACCGGCGCGCGCGCATTTATCGACGAATGGTCGAAGCGCGGGCCCTCGCACCATTGCGCGATCGGTTCAGGACATATCGCGCACAAATTGGAAATACTCGCCAGCATTCTCGGCGTAGGTTTTATTCGAGTATGCTAACGCTATGCTCAACACATACTTCTGATCGATGAAAGGAAGCATATGAACAGACTATTAGCTTTAACGATATCGTGCGCGCTCACGCTCGCCGCCGCGGCAAGCGCCTCCGCGCTAGGACAAGAAGCGTCGATCGGTTCGCATCCAACGCCAAAGTTTACCGTCGACTTCAACCAGAAGATCGGGAAAATCAAGCCCCTCAATGGAACGAACCTCTGGGCTGACCTTCACGTCTCGCGCGGCGCGACAGGACAGCAACC
>CADCOO010000263.1 GCA_902803085.1 uncultured Planctomycetota bacterium | reverse complement strand
TGCAGACTCTTCTACAACGTCTTTAGAACGCAGACGCAGAGGAACGCGTTCCTTGCCCGGCCGAGAACGATTTTCGTCGGTATTGGAATCAACGAGTTCCTCTCCCGCGACATTCCCAATCTGCCGAGTTGCGTCAACGACGTTACGACTATGGCGGCGCTACTTGTAACGCAAGGCGTTATAACGGAGAACGACTGTATTCTCCTCACCAACGAACAGGCGACCGCCGCCAATATCAAGTTCCTCTTTACCTCGTTCCTGCCGGAATATCTCAGACCGGGCGATCGACTTATCGTCCACTGGTCTTCGCACGGCGCTATGATCGATAAGGATATGTATTTCATCGCGCACGATACCGACGCTGACGACAAGGAGACGATGATTTCCGCCGACCTGCTCAATAACTGGGCGACGGCGCTGAGCGAACAGAAGCTGCTCTTCCTCTTCGACTGCTGCAGCTCAGGCGGCGCAATCGACTTAGAGTACAACTGGCCCAAGAGAACCATTACGACGCCCAAGGCGCTCGGAGGCGCTAATATAAGCGTAGTCGCCTCCAGTTCACCGGAAGAGGCTTCGCTCATTAATCGCAACGGCATGGATTACAGCCTCGCTTCCTCAGTTATGATTGAATACCTTGCAAACCATCGCGACGTCGGCGCCATCGAACTCGGAAACGCAATTAGCAAACTCGTCGACACGCTCGCTATGAAGCAATTCAATCGTCACCAAACGGTGTACGGCGTCGAAGGAGAAAAAGGAGAATTCATTATTAACCCGGAGAAGTAGCGAGTAATCGCGCAACCCGGACAAACGCAACCAAGCGAGAACGTCGCGCCCAAACGAGCGCGACGTTCTTTTTTGGGGCGAATGGATAAGGAAATCGGTTCGACCTCCGCCTGCCCAGGGGCGACTCCGCAGTAAAGACGCGCTTTGCGTCCAATTAAATCATGTACTCCACCAACTCGTCCGGCGCGCGATGGAATAGATCGAATATCCTATTCTGAAACTCGAGAAACTCATGCGACACGCGATCGCGCGGTCCCTGCAACGGTACGGGAACGATCGCCTTAACGCGTCCGGGATTCGGCGTCAAGACGACGATCTTATCGGCAAGATAGACCGCTTCAGTAATATCGTGCGTTACGAAGACGACCGTCTTGCGCTCGATCTGCGAGAGCGCTCGAACGTCGTCCTGGAGTTTAGAACGCGTTATCGCGTCGAGCGCTCCGAACGGCTCGTCCATGAACAAAATCTCAGGATCGACCGCCAGCGCGCGCGCTATCGCCACCCGCTGCTGCATCCCTCCGGAAAGCTGGCGCGGATACGAACGTTTGAACGCGCTAAGACCGACAAGGTCAATATACTTCGACGCTATCTCCCGTCGCTCGTCGCGCGTCAGCTTACGATTCTCGAGCCCTAACTCAACGTTCTTCTGAACGTTGCGCCATGGAAGGAGACCGTAATTTTGAAAGATCGTTACGTATTTCGTCGAAGGCTCGACAACCTCGCGACCGTCGATCGTCACGCGACCGCGCGTTACGGGACTAAAGCCTGCCAACGCGTTGAGCAGCGTGCTCTTACCGCATCCGGACGCCCCCAAAATGCAGACGAATTCGCCTCGCTCGATCGTGAGTGAAATATTCTCAAACGCGGTAAACGGCGTCTTATCGTGAACGAATTCCTTTGTTGCGCGTTCGACTTCAATATAGCTCAATTTTCGACTCCTCCCCACGTATTAAGAATACGTTTATCGACGAACTTTAACGCGCCGTCCAACGCCAAACCGAGTGCGCCGATCGTTATAATCGCGGCAAGCAGAACGTCCGTACGAAGGTTGTTGCGCGCGTCGACCACCATGTACCCCAACCCGGACTGCACCCCGTTCATCTCGCCCGCCGCAAGAAAGACCCACGCCGTGCCGAGCGCAAGGTGAATACCGTTCGCTATCTGCGGAAACGCCGCTGGAAAGATTATCTTCCACAATGCGTAAGGCTGTTTCACGCCGAAGTTTCGCGCCACTTTAAAATAGATCGGGTCAATATTAACGACGGCGGAGACTGTCGAGAGTAAGACCGGAAAGAACGCCGCAATAAAGACGACGACTGTCGCCGGAGCGTCCCCTATTCCTACCCAAAGAACGATAAAAGGCGCCCACGCCATTGGCGAAATCGGACGCAACAGTTGCACGATCGGGTTCACAAACTGAAAGACCCGCGGCAGAACGCCGAGAATTAGTCCGAGAATCACCGCGACGACGACTGCGGACGCGTAGCCGATCGCGAACCGTTTCAGACTCGCGGCGATATTGCCGACGAGCGTCCCGTCCTGAATCGTCTCCAGAAGCGCCTTAAAGGCGGTCGTTGGCGACGGGAAAAGCGCTTCGCTAAAATGACTTACGCTAAAGACCGCTTGCCATAGGATTATGAGGAGCGCAAAGGATACGACGACGTTTCGAACGCCGCGCAATGTTTTCTTCATAGTCGTTCCTCCTTAAAGCTCGTTTTTAACGAAATCCTCGTAGCTCGGGGGCGCGTCCGAGAGGCCGTAGCGCTCGACTCGTTCGACAAGCGCGGCGTAAATCTCGGGCGTTATTTCGAGTTCGTCGTACGAAATCCATTGCAACGACGCGTCGAGCGTCGCGTCGTCCTGACGAAGATACTTCTTCGCAATCTCTTTGGCGCGTTCTTTATTGAGATTCTTACCAGCCGTCTTATAGCTCTGAACAAAATGCGACGCGTCTTCCGCTCGACCTTCGATAAACGCGTTTGTCAGAACGAGTCCGCAGCAGAGCGAATCGCTCCACAGTTCTTCCGAAGTAAAAAGCGGCTTGCCGACCTTAAAGACCGCCGCCTTCGCGCCAAACGGTTCCGCTACGCAGTACCCGTCTATCTGCTTGCTCGCCAACGCCGACGGCATTTCCGGAGGCGCAAGTTCCACGATCGTTACGTCAGAAGACGTTAGACCTCCCTGCGCAAGCGCGTCGTTCAGAAGAATATTGTGCGACGACTGACGGTGCGGAATCGCGAACGTCTTACCCTTCATATCCGCCGCCGTCTCAATCTCAGGCGAAGCGATCAAAACGTTGCCGTCCTTATGACCCAGAGCAACCGCTTTAAGATCGACGCCCGTCTCCTTCGCGCGCATTGCTAGTTCAATTAAGACCGACGCCCCGTCGACGCGACCGGTATTCAACGCGTCCAAAAGTTCAGGCCACGAGCCGTACTTCACCAACTCGATCTGCAAATCGTCCTGCGACGCTTCAAGCTCCTCCTTCGCTTCGAAGACCGGAAGAGCGTGCGTTATCGGAAGATACGCTATCTTAACGACTCGCTTTCCGACCGGCGCGGAATCCTTGCAACCGGAGAAACCGGCGACCAGAAACGACAATAATACCAACGACGCAACTACATGTTTCGCTTTAAATTTCATTCGACCATACTCCATTATAACGCCATTCGCTTATTTCCGAATAGAAACGTCGTTCGACGATCAATCCCACCCGAGCGACGCGCGCTTCGCCTTCATATCGGCGACGATCTGCTCGCCTAATTTCACGGGATCGACGTTCACGTTCATCGTCGAGCCAAGCAGTTCGCGCGTGCCGTCCTTCAGGAACTCAATAACGTTCTTCGAACCGTGAATCGGCGCCTCCACGCAATGGTACGACGAAACGCCGAGCAAGCGAAAGCCGAGCGCCGCGTCGATTCCCTTCTCGTTACCCCATTCGGGAGAGGAAAACGCAAAGGGCGCGCGATAGATTGGAATTCCAAGCGCGCTCGCAATCCCGCCAAAAATTCCCGACGAACGCGTATTGTCTATGCACTCGCCAACGTGCCAAACCGGAGGAAGATCCGGCGCAAGAAAATCGCGCAACTTCTCGCCGGCAAGCTCGCGACCAGACTTTGCGCAATAGCCGAGCTTCATGAGCGGAAAAGAAGCGCACCCGTTCGATAGAATGAGAACGTTGTTTTTAAGAAGAACGTCCGCGACGTCGACGATTGCGCGCTCGTAAATCGTCTTCGGGTTATTGCAACCCACCATGTTGACGACGCCGAGAATATCGCCGCGCTTCAAGGCGTCCGCAAGCGGCTGCATGCCGCCAAAACGCTTGTGCGCGTATTCGACGGAAAAGCCGACCTCCGCCTCAACTTCCTGCGGCGGAATATGCGTCGGCAGACCCTTGCGCGCTTTATGACTCTCGATCGCGCGCAAGACGATCTTTTCCGCGAGCGAACGCGTCTCGGCGATGTTGCTATGGCGATGATCGTATTCGTAACGCTCGGCGCCAGGAAGACGCGCTGATTCGCTCGTCGTTACCACCGTCGTCTTAAAGCAACGCGCAACGTCCATAATCGAAGGAAAGACGTCCTGGACGTCGGCGACCCAGAGATCGAGCGCGCCCGTCGCCAGAACAAGTTCCGCTGATACCGCGTTGCTCAGCGGAATAACGCCGCCATAGCGATACATCGCGGCGAGGCCGGAGCAACAGACGCCATAAAACTTTATTCCCGAAGCGCCCGCCTCGCGCGCCAATTTCTGAAAACGTTCCTCGACGCCGACCTTAACGATCTCGCTCACAAGAAGAGGAAGATGACCGTGAACCGCAATATTAACGCTCGTTTTATCGAGCGCGCCGAGATTCGTCTTCGACGTTACGCGATCTCCAACCCCAAAGAGCGCGTCCGTTGCGAGCGACGCGCCGACTACCCCGGAAAAGGTAAACGCCAGCCCGCAGCGGAGAAACTGCTGAAGAATACTCTTCCAGTCGCCGTCCGTGCCGCACCCGGACTTATGATAAGCCTCAAAGACCTCGTGATACGCGCTGATCGGAAGAATATCGAGCTCTTCCCAGACCTTCTGACGTTCCGCTGGCGCGCACGCGCGAAGCGTGCGATGCTCTCCGGGAACCGTGCGCGACAAATCATCAAGAAGCGCGTCCGCAAGCTCCGACGCGAGCTCCTCGACGCTGCGTCCTTCGGTCGGTATGCCGAACGCCTGCGCCGCGGAAACGATCTTCTGCTTTCCGAGAATCGGAACGTCAAGCTTGCCTTCGGCCGCCCATTTCAGCGCCAGCATGACCTCGCGCGCGTGCATTCCATGCTGCGCGACCCCTGCCGCCGCCGAGCGAAGGAGATTACGCGCGACGATGAGATCGGCGTCCGCGCCGCAAACGCCTTGAGGAGACTTCGACGTTACCCGGCATGGACCCATATTGCAGATTTTACAACAGACGCCGGCGAGTCCAAAGGAGCATTGCGGCTTCTGACGATCGAAACGATCGAACGTCGTGTCGACGCCAAGTTGCGAAGCATGCTTGAGCATTTCGCGCACCGCTGGATCCGGGGTCTTTTCTTCGACCTCCGCGCGCGTCGGAAACGTCTTACGATAGGCGGCGATCGCCGCGTTGTAGTCGCGAATGAACGCGTCGGGATCCTCCGAGTCCTGATGATCCGCATGATGCGTTACCGTGGGAATCCCGTGCTCGTCGAACCCGATAAGCGCGCGATGACTGTGAATATGCGAAGGCGAACGTTCCGATTCCTCGGCGTCAGC
>CADCOO010000262.1 GCA_902803085.1 uncultured Planctomycetota bacterium | reverse complement strand
GTCAGTAGCAGTCCGTATACCAAAAAACGCGGACCTACGCGGCTACGCCGCTCCGGTAAGATCTCGAGCGTTCTGCGGCAGGTTTGGTTTATTGCATGGCGGGTTTGTTGGGGGAGTTTATTAGACGAGCGGCTCGTTTCGCGTAGGATCGCAAGCGTTCTGCAGCATATTAGCAGTTCTTGATTGAAGCGGTTTCGAGTCGCGTTCGCAATAAAAAACTCCCGCGCGCGAACGAACGGGAGTTTTGAACTATTCTTTAATAGGGCGCGTCAACTAATGGAAGCATAACTTTGCTTGTTCTTCACTATCGTCGCGATGATAGCGCACCGCGCGTTTAGCGGGCAGAGGTCGGTCGTTGTACTGAGCCCATTCGTATCGTTCTTCGTCGGTTGCGAAGTATGAGAGAAAGACGTCGTCGACGTCTGACGGTCGCAGTCGGTGCGATTCGTCCTCTTCATAGGAACAGAAGTCCCAGTAGGTAGCCGGCTGCTGGTCGCCGAAGTCTTTTATTTCATGCGCAAAAATCTTTTTGACAATCAACTCGTACAGATTGCGATCGGAGAGATGGTCCGTATAGACGAGGTGCAGATTCCGCGCTCTCAAGGCTGCGCGCAAGGCTTCTAGCGCATAGAAGACGTCGTCGTCGGACGCTGTTTTCGGATCGATCAGAACGCACTTCCCCGCCAGAATAGCGCCAACTTTTCGAATGGGAGCGTGATCCCAATCCCTGAATTCTTCTAGAAAACGTCGTTCCTCTTCAGGCGGCATATCCTGTGAAAATAGCCAACAGAACGAATCGTCGCGGTAATCGTCGAGCGCCCACTTAAGATACTCGTTCTCATCGAATAAATCGTCGCCGTGTGAGTTGTCGTTCATGATGTGTCCAAGCGTGCGTTCGAGCGCCGTTCGCTCGAGGACGCGCCGACTTCTTCAACGTGCCAAAAATACAAACCTATCCCACGCGCACAGTAAACGCGTGGAATTCACGTTAGAAGAAGAGACTACCAGACGTCGATTCAAGGCTCCTACGGTAGAAACGAGCCGACGCGTTGCGTCCGGTAACGAATCGACGCGCGAACGCCGCCGTTGCGAACTACGTTTGCGCAACGATCGACGCGCGACGATCACTCACAGAACATATCGCGCAGATCTCGACACGCGGGGGAGCGTCGGATCGGCGCCTGCAAAGAGTTCCCAGGGGGGGCGGGATTGAGCGTAGAGCGCGAATCTTGCGTCCAAGCGAGAGGCGCGCCTGCGATCATACGTCTTTGCCAAGGCGTTTTCTTCTGACTTCATAATGTAAAAGAAATATTGTCAATTGCAAGTTGATTTTGTGAATTTTGCGACTCTAAAAAAATTTTCCCGTCGAAATGGGGGAAGACGACGAAAATGCGGTTTAGTATGATTATAACGACGCGTTAAAGAACGGAGGCGTCGATGATAAAAACGGGCGCTACTTAGGTTGCGACGGCGCGACGGGAACGACGCCCAAACCCTGACGATTGCAGAACTCCACCAGCTTGCGATATTCTTCTTCCCCGCCCGGCTGAACCTCGACGCGCAGGAACGGCGCCCAGTAGTGATTGCGGCCCGCGCCGCCCCAGCTTTTAACGCACAGCGCGACGGCGTCTTCCAGTTCTTTCTCGATCTCGGCGCGGTCGCGCGACGCGTCGGCGCGAACCGTCGCGTCCGCGCGCAAGCCGGGCTGGCGCGGGAAGACGTAGCCGTTTGCTCCGCAGCGCAGCGTTATGCCGCGCTCGTTGCCGCTCGTCGCCGGACGCAACGCCTCCTCCGTTACGGAGAACGCGCCTTGAGGCAGCTCCCTCTTGACTGCGCGCGGCGTCTCTTGCGAGACGTTGCCCTCGGCTTGAGAAGACGACGGCGCGTCTTGGCCCGAAGTCGAGGGACCCGACGCGTTCGCCGCGTACGCCGTATTGCCGAGCGTCTTGCCATATTCGACTGGCGACGCGCCGTTTCCTATCGGTTGCGAAGGATCGATGAAACGCTTCATGTACTCAGGCGCGTTGGCGGCGCTCGAACCCGCGGACGCCGACGCCTCCGTAAGCGTTTGACCTTGTTGCGAAGCCTGACCCGGCGCCGCGGCGTTCGATACGTACTGAGTCGTCGACCCCGCCTCCGTCTGAGCCTGCGCGCCCTGCGCGACGCCGGACGCCGCCCCCGCGGCGCCGACGTTGGATTCGGTTGTTCCGGAACCGACGTGACTTGCGCCGCTTCCCGTCGGCGTTACGTACTGCGCGTACTGGCCGACGTATTGCGCCGTCGACGGCGGCGACGCCAGATCGCGCTCGCCCGCAACGATCGGAACCCCCGCGTTATTGCCTGTCGGCGCGTTAGGCGTTCCGCCTGTCGACGCCTGCGCGCCGTTCGTCGTAGCCGCGCCCGCAAAGGTTGGGGATTCGAGCTGTCGCGCCGACGTCCCTTGGCTCCTGGCGGCGCCGACGCGCACGTCGGTTCCCAGTCGCGCTTGGAGCGACGACGTTCCTCCGCTTCCGCCGTTTCCGCCGTTTACGGCGCCCGAACCGCCTTCGCCGCCTAATCCGTTGGCGCCCGATCCGGACGCAATCGACGTAATTCTCTGTATCGTAGCGCGCGTTCGTTCCTCTTCGATCGCCGCCGCCAGTTGCGCCTGCAAGCGATTGCGCGCGAAGTTCGCCTGCTCCTGAGCAATTTGACCAATTTGTGGATCGCGCGTCGGGTATTCGAGCGGCTGGTCCTCGTCGACGAATTCGTATCCGTAGACGTCGCCCCAGGAAGCGAGCGCGCGCACGGCGGCGTAGAAATATTCCGCGCCGCCGGGTCGTACGATCAGCAGCGGGTAGGGCTCGATCGTTTCGCCTTTGGCGTTCTTTTCGCCGTTCTGTAGGAGATAGCGGTGGGCGACGGCGCGCAGCGCGGAGTCGAACGGGTTGCCCGGATAGCGCGCGAGCAGAAAATCCATATCGTCAAATTTCACGTTTTCCGGCATGAGCACGACGCCGTTCGCCGTGCATTCGACGTAGATCGGACGTCGAAAGGTCCCCTTTTTCCCCTGATAAGGCGCGATCGCATAGGACCGTTTGACGTCCTTCGCTTTTTCGCGCAACTGTTTCGTTTCCGTTTGTAGCGTTAGAATTTCAGCGTTGAGCGCATCGAGTCGCGTTTTGAGTTTCTCGGCGTCTTGCGATTGCGCGTCGTTTTTATTAACGAGCGCGTCGTATTTCGTACGAGCGAGAGCCGCCTTTTTGCGCAGTTCGGCGAGCGCGGCTTCCGCGTTGGCGAGTCGCGCGCGCTCCTCGTTAAAGGCGTCGGCGGTCTGTTCGCGTATGGCGTCGAGCTCGTCGGCGAACCATTCGAGCGATTCCGATTCGTTTTGCACTTCCTCCAGGGACGCGGCGTTCGTTTTAGCGAGCGCGCGTTCATATGCCGCGAGTTGTTCCGCGTCTTCTTCCGCCTCCTCGGCGAGCGAATCGACCTCGGCGAACGCCTTAGGCGTTTGCGCGCCGAGCGCGTTTGTTAGCGTCTGGGAATCGACGATTTCGCCGCGTGCCGCCGACCCGTTGAGCGCGAGCGAATTGTCGAATTCGAGCGGATTGGCGTCGTTGCGCGTCGTTGCGTCGGCGCCGCCGGTCTTCTGCGCGACCAAAACGAAGATAAGCGCGAGCGTTCCCATCGTGCAGAGGAGAACGGCGAGAAAGGGAAAGAGCGAGAACTCTTCTTCGGTCGCGCGCGATCGTCGTTTCATGAATTCTTTCGTTGCGAATAGTCGGTGATTATGGTAACGTTATGCGGAACGACGTCGCGTTTTCACGTTTGACGCGACGTCGGCGTCGTCTTCGAGCGGCTTCATTGGCGGGGGAGCAATCTGGGCAAGTTCGGCGTCGAGCTCGGGGTCGAGTTCGTCGTTTTGCGATAGGACGTTAAGCGCGGCGAGGGTTTCCTTCCGCTTGGCGCGTCGTCGTTCCTCCGGATGCAGAATTGGCTGCGGCGCGGCGGTAAGTTTGGAGTTGAGAAGGCATACGGTCGCCGAGAGATTATTGAGGGTCTTTTCAAATTCGCCGACGTCCGCGAGTTTCTCCAGGGACTGTGCGAGCCGTTCTTCGAGCGCCGTTACGTCTGCCGTCGCCTGCAACGTCTGACGCAACGCTTCCGTCTGACGTTCGATCTTTTCCGCGAGCGCGTCGAGCCGCGTTAGCTGTTCGCTCGACGCGTGGAGCGCCGGCGCTAGGGACGCGTCGACGAAGCGCTTCTGCGCGTCGGCGAGCTTTTGCGTCCATGCGTCGCTGCCTTCGCACAAGCGCTTGTCAAACGCAATTCCCGCTTGTTCCGCAACGGCGCCGACCGTCGCGCTCCATTGCGCCGTCTGGCGACTGAACGCTTCGTCGAGCGCGGCGGCGAAGAGACGCACAAGTCCGGCGTCCGGGGACGCGAATTCAGCGCTCGGCTCGCGTTCGTCGTAGAATCGACCTTTTAATTCCGAATCGACGAGTTTCGCGACCCGACGTTCCAACAGCGCGTCCTGCTTGCGCGAGAAGAATTGCAGAAAGAAGAGAACGAAGACTAACGAGAGGGAGAGCGCCGTCGTGTCGAACGCGACCTTTAGGCCGTCGGCAAGCTTTTCGCTCGTCGCGTCCAATTGCGTTAAGTCCAGACTGCCGAGCGCGACCGTAATTCCGAGCACGGTGCCGAGAAAGCCCAGAATTGGAATCGCCCAGATGAACGCGCGAACCATGCCGTAGTCCCCTTCGCGACGATCGTACGCGTCGTCCGCGAGGCGGCGCAGCTCGTGATCCAACTCGTCCGGCGCGCCCCCGAAACGCAGAAAGTCAAGCGCGTCCGCGACCCGCGCGAGATACGACGAATCGCCGCGAACTTCGCGCGCTTTCGCTATCGAGTCAAGGTAGCCGGGCACGCTCGCCAGCGATTCCTTCTCCGCGCGCTTCGGCGGAAAGAGCGCGCCGCGCCGCAACGCGCGACGGTCTCGGCGCGTCTTGAGCAGTTTGAACGCGAGGTCGCAAACGCCAATGAGGAACATGGCGATCGTTACGTACTCGACCGGGTGTCCCGTCGTATAACGCGTGATCGTCTCGTTTGACACGCGACCTTGACTGACCGCGTAGTAAAACCCAAAGGTCAGCGCGAGTCCCCAAAGTACGGGCGAACTTGAAAGATTGATCAAAAGTCGTTTCATCTTATCTCTTTTATGCGTCGTTTCTGTTGGCGCTCAAACGCCTCGCGGGTTAGAAGTCGTACCAAATGCCGCCGCCTATTTTGCGTTGATACTTCGTGTGGAACTGATATAGTTCGTCGCCGCCCATAAAGAATTCCGCGCCCAGACGCAGAACCGAATTCGTCGGACTGCGCCATTGCACGCCCGTCTGCGTCGTCCAATAGCCGCCGTATTTGCGCTCCTGATATAAATGACCGTGCGACGCAAGGAACGGACGCGCCGACCAATTGGAAGAATGCGGATCGAATTGCGGAGAGTATTCAAACCCGAACTGAAGTTCGATCGGATCCGTGTTTTTACGATCGTAATGGAACGCGTAGTCGAGCTCCGCGTAGAGACGAACGTCCCGAACTGGTTTGAACGCGATCCCAAAGAGAATCGAGTCGCGAACGTAATGTTTGCGCGTTCGGAAATGATCGAGAAGGTAGTTGTCGCCTAAGTGCGAACTGACGTGATAGTAGCCCGTCTTGAATTGCCAACGCTTCGTGCCGTAGACGATCGGCAGACCGGCGCGGTAGTCGGTTCCTGCGAGTTGACGTTTGCGTTCCCAGTCGAGTCTCAGTAGCGCGGCGCCTTCCAGCTCGATCTCCCAGCCTTCCGGCTGAACGACGTCGCTCGTGCCGTAACGAAAGATTGGCGCGCGCCCGCCGAGCGTAATGTCCCAGAGGGTTCCGTAGTCGCGCTCGTATGTGATAATGCTCTGGAGCCGCGGATCCTTTCGGCTCGCTAGATAAGAGGGGTACATGAGTCCGACGGGCAGGACCTGCTTCGTCCATCCTTCCGAGGGCACGTCGGGCTCGACCCAACGTTCGTAGAAAGTGTCGCCGTCTCGCGCGTCGTTCTCAACGGGCATTCCGAAGAGTCCGGTCGAGCGAACCTTTTTAGCGCGCTTTCCGTTTCCGGAATTGGCGTCGTACCCGTAGTCGACTAGATTTTGACTGAAGAGATCGGACGAGGTCGCGTCGAGATATTCGTCGGAACCCAGCGCGTATCGGGACGCCTGATAGCGTTGCGCGGCGTCGCTTTCGTCGAGTCGCGCCATGGAACCGACGTACCCGTAGTTCGCTTCCTCGCGTCGCGAATAGAGGGAGTGCGGCGAGTTGAAATCGGGAATGGCGCCGTACGCGTCTTCTTCCGCGTACTGCCCGTCGTATGCGTCGGTACTGTACAATTCCTCGCCGCCGTCGTAATTTTGCGCGCGTGCGTTCATGGCGTCGCCGAGGCACAGCGCGACTAAGCAGACGCCGAAACTTGCGAGTCGCGCGACGACGCCTCGCCTTTTATTGCATAAATCCGTCATTTTATCCGAAACGTCCTTGTATCGTATCCGTTTGACGTCCGTTCCCAACGAGAACGAACGCAGACTAACGACGGAGATTAGCATTTTTCAAGATCGGGCGCAAGACGTTTTTTAACGTCTGAGGGATTGAACGTCCTCGCATGACATAGAAGTCCGGGTATTAGATACTTCCTTCCTAGAAAACAATGGAGGATGATTGGCGGCCGCCCGTATGTGGGGGAACGTTCGCTCCCCATCCGCACCCGAGCGACGCATTGGGACGACCGTGAATCGCAACCGAATGGAGCGCGAGGGCGCGTTGGAGCGTGCGGCGCGTCCTAATTTACACGTCGGACGTCTAGCCTATTGTAAAGCGCCGACGTACGCAATAACGTCGTTAATCGAAGTCGCCTGTACGGTCGCGAAGGTCAGGATCGAATTCAACTGTTCGAAGTCGGAAACACGTTTAACGTCGGCGTTTAATCGGCGCGACCGCTTATGAAATCTTGACGAAGTTACGTTGTCAATCGCTATGCGCAACCCGTTTTCAACTCCTTCGTCAACCGCCTTCTTCCTCTCATTCTTAGCGATTTCTTCGCCGATTTCAGCTAATACGGATTTCATCGTTCTTTCGTCTCCTTGATTTGCCGATTGAAAAAGCGTTTCAACCGTCGATTGGTCGACGGGAATCTTTGCGTTAATCGCGCTTTTCATAAAGTAAACCGTCATGGCGCCCAAGAGGTCGCTTTCACGTTTGCCCCACGCGTCGACGCTGCGCAACGGACTCAAAACCGTCGATTCCGAGCCCGCAAGCCGACCGAGACTCGCCAGCGCCATTAAATCGTACGCCACATGCAGAAACGGGGACGCGACTGTTCAAAAATCAAGGTTTTGCGCGTCTCGGCACAAGCCAGAACCTGGTTCGGTCGGCTACCCAGTTTGGACGCCACGTCCTT
>CADCOO010000261.1 GCA_902803085.1 uncultured Planctomycetota bacterium | reverse complement strand
AAGCGTGTTGGTAGGCAGGCGGTTTGCGGCGTTTTCTTTTTGCGCGGCGCTTCGTCCAATTGACGCGCTCCCCCGCCACGATGTGGCGGGGCTCCAAACGTGCGCCCTTTGGGCGCGGATGAGGAGAGCGGCGCCTTTATGCAAAAGCGTGTTGGTAGGCAGGCAGTTTGCGGCGTTTTCTTTTTGCGTGGCGCTTCGTCCAATTGACGCTTCCCCACTGCGATGTTGCGGGACGCCAAACGCTCGCCCTTTGGGCGCGGATAGGAATGCGTTGACTTCAAGGGAATCCGGATTGGTACGCAAGTGTCGCACGCGCGCTCCAATTGCCCTTCGCTCGGGGGCTCCAGATTACCACTCGACGTGTGAATCTAACCCATCCTCAAAAGATTCAGTAATCGTTTCGCCGTCGGTTGTTACGATCGTCGCGGTAAGCACGCTGGGCGCCGCTCGTTTGACCGTAATATCAAAGGTCTTACCGAACCCGCGCACGCGTCGCAACGACATTTCGTTCCACGCTTCCGGCAGTCGCGGTTTAACGATAAAACTATTAAAGCCGGTCGGACGAATTCCAAAGAGTCCTTCCGTATAGATTCGGCAGTAGAGTCCGCTTTCCGCCGAGAGATGCCGCTGATTCCCCTCGGGCCACGCTTCGATCGGGTAGGGGACGTGGTCGCCGAGGAGTCGGGTCTCGGAATAATGCTGGAGACGCTCGAGCGCCTTTTCCGTCGCGCCGACCGCAAAGACGCCGCGCAGCGCGTAGAGCGTCGAGCGATCCCAGAACGTTTTGCTCCCTTCCTCCGTAAGAAGTCCGTCTTTCGTCCATAGCTTATCGGAGAAGAGCGCCGCCGTCGTTCCCTCCGCGCGCTCGTCGATACCCGCGACGAACGGAATGCAGATCCACGACCGTAACTTCGTACAACCCTTGAAATACTGGTACGTGTCGAACCCGCCGACCTTCGCGCCGAAATACTTGTCGATATTCTCGCGCAACGCCGCCGCCTCGCTCGCGTATTTCGTAAGCGTCGCGGCCTCAATTCCAAGCGCCGCGCCCAAATAGCCCGCGCTAATCAGCGCGTCGTAATAGAGCGTCGACGTGCACAAGTTCGCGTCCCCCGCCGGGAACCGACGTTCCAGCTCGTCGCAGTCCGACGCCACGACGCCCTCCGCGTTGAGCTTGCGTTTGCAGTATTCCAAGCACCACGTTATGAGCGGCCACAACTGCCGCGCTTCCGCCTCGTCCGCGCGAACCAACGCGTAACGCGCCGCCCCGTACGCGATCATCGCCGCGTCCCCGCGATCGCCCGCGCCGTTCCAAATATCGATTCCTTCGGCAATAATCGAGCATGGAAGCGGCTTGTACTCGTCGTTCATAAAGCGCGCGAAATGAAGGTATGAGTTCAACGCGCTCTCGTTGCCCCTTTGGTACCCGAGGAACGGAAAGAACGGATTCACATATTCCGCCTGGTCGTTCGCCCAGATCGCCGCGTAATACGACTCGCCCCCAGGTCCGTGCATGAGCCCGCCCTTCGTGCGATAAATGCTCTCGCACGCGCGAATTTTCGCGAACGCAAAGGCGCCGTTGAGAATTGGCTCCGGCGTCTCGAGAACCAGATTCGACCACATTTCCTGAACGAACGCGGCGCGCGCCGTTTCTTCAGCGTCGAAGTCGGGCGTAAATTCCGTTTCCCCTTTTCCTTCGGAGTAGCCTTGTATGGAGAAGTCGAGGGTCGCCGTCTTGCCGGCCGCCAGCTGAAGCTCGCCGGACGTCGACGTCTTTTCAACGATCGTGTAGCTCCCGTCCACCCCTTTGTCGGCGACGGTGTTCGTTACGTGCCGATACTCGGGAATCGTCACCTTCACGTCGCGTCCGGACGCGTTCGTTAAGGCGTACCGTTCGCAGATAAAGGGACCCGTCGTCGACGGAAATATTTTGCGCGTTACGTCGATCGGCGCGTCTCCCGCAAGATAGCGGCTTTCGACCGAGAGGAACCCGTTCAAGCGAATCGCCGTTACTTTCTCTTTCTCTAACGGCGCGCCGTCGACGGTAATCATTCCCGGCAGATCGACGTCGAAGCGCAGCGTGAGACTCGCGTGCGTATTATTAGGAATCGTGCGCAACATCGGCCAGACGACGGAGCGATTGATATGGAAGGCGCCGTCTTTATCGACGCCGTAACGCAGGACGGTCGAGACCTGCTCGCCGCTCGCTTCAATGTGGTCGTCGTGAGCGTCGAACTGCGGCTGAGTCCATACGATAGAGCCGTCCTCTTCGAGGGACCATCGCGAGACGGTCTGCGCGCGACCGACCGGCGCCAACGCGGCTAATAACGCGACGGCTGCCGCCGCGACGATCGAAAGGGGATGAGTGTTCGTCATATGCGTACCGAATTTCTCTTGGGGTTAGGTTGACGAGCGTCGACTCGTCTATTTTCTCTATTATATCTCTTTTATCGCGCCGACGCTAGCGCTCGAATAAAAAACGCCGCCGATTTCAGTCGGCGACGTTCGATCTAAAGTTGGAAAGCGACAAACTCGTTCGACGCGTTAGTTGCGACTCAGCGCGCCTTCTTTGAGATCGTGCGGCGCCTGCGCCTTGAGAACGTACCGTTGCTTTTTGCCCGTCGGCGTGTACGGCAACTCGTCGACGAATTTATAATAGCGCGGCGTCGTAAAGCCCGAAAGACTCGGACTTGCCGAGCAGAATTGCAAGATCTCTCGCACGGTGAGCGAGTCGTCCTTACGCTTAATATACGCCACGAGCGCCTGACCGCGCGCCATTTCCGAAACCGGCACGACGATGCAGTCGGAGACTTTCTCATTCTTGCACAGCGCCTCTTCTATCGGCTGAGGATAGATATTCTCGCCCGCTGAAATCATCATGTCGTCTTTGCGACCGACGATCGTAATATACTCTTCTTCGTCCCAGTACGCGAGATCGCCGGTGTACAAGTACCCGTTGTGGAACTTTTTCGCCGTCTCCTCCGGACGATTGTAGTACCCGCCCGGCGTCTTCGTCGAGCAGCGCACGATCACTTCGCCGAGCGTCTTTTTATCCTTCGGCGTGAGCTTGGTCGGATCGCCCCAGCCGTCTTCGATCGGCTCAACGAGAATGACGTCGTCGTCGTACGCCGCGCGACCAGCCGTGCCCGCCTTTTCCGGCAACGCGCTCGAGTCCAGAAACGTGCTCAAAAAGGCTTCCGTCGTTCCGTAACTATTGATAAATCCGACGTTGAGAAAGATGCTCTGCAAATAGCGGCAGGTCGCCTTCTCTAAGTCGCTCCCCATCATGACGAGGAGTCGCACCGACTTAATATCGGCGAGCGCCTTCTCCTGCTTGCGCGCGACCATAATCGCGGCGGACGGTACGCCTAGTAGAATCGTAACTTTCCGCTTCTGAATATTCTTCAGACAGACCGTCGCGTTAAAGCGTCTCAGAACGACGACCTCGCCGCCAAGATAGAGGGTCGGCGTCATGCCGCCGTGGAACCCGCCGCGATGGAACCACGGCGTCGTATTGATCGTAACGTCCGTCGCAAAGATCGGATAACGCATTGCAACTTCATGACAGCCCATGACTTCGTTCATGCGCGTGAGAGGAACGCCCTTCGCGCGGCCCGTCGTGCCCGAGGTGTAGAGACGCACGATTTCGTCGTATGTGGAGACGTTTTCCGGCCGCGGGAAGGGCGCCGGGTCGAACTGCGCGTAGAATTCGTCCCATGGAATCGAATCAAGTTCTTTCTTTTCGGGCGTTCCAACGATAACGCGCACGTCCGGGGCGTAGGCGTCCTCTTCCTTGGCGCGTTCGTATGCGCGCGCGACGAGTCCCTCGAGTTCATAGTCGTAAATAAGGATTTTGGGGCGACTGTCGGTAAACGCGTAAAGAACTTCGTTTGGCGAGTAATTGTAATTAATCGGGCAGAAGACGGCGCCGACCTTCTCAGAAGCGAGATAGGCGACGACGAACTCGATCGTATTAAAGAGCGCGACGGAGCAGACGTCCCCTTTGCGTAAGCCCTTTGCTTCAAGGGCGCGCGCCAGTTTGTTCGCTTCTTCGTTGAGTTCTCGATAGGTGAGCGTCTTTTCGATCGTCGGGTCGCTTACGGCGACTTTATTGGCGTAATGACGCGCGTTGCGTTCGAACGCGTTAATGAAGTCGAATTCTCTCTCGAATTGACGTTGGATTGCGGACGCGCCGCACTGTTGATTTGACGTCATAGTATTTCCATTATATAAGATTCGCGCGATACGGCGCGCGTGAGGAGGAACGAGGGGGGAATCGTCGATAGAGAGCGCGCGATTCCCCAAAAGAAGCGACCAACGGCTATTCTTTCGACTTTCCGTCGTCTTTGTCCATTAGCGCAAAGAAGAGGCGCGCCTTAACGCACAGCTTGCCGTTTACGTAACCGGCGCAGTTCGTAAAGTAGAACGGCTCTTTAACGCGCTCCACTTTACATTCCGATTCAAAGGTCTCGCCAGGCGTTACCGAACGCTTAAGACGCACGCTGTCTAGACCTACGAGATACGGCGTCTTATTCTTCGGAACCCCGTCCGCGAGGAGGAACGCCGTCGTCTGCGCGAGAATTTCGCACAGAATGACCCCGGGTACGACCGGCGCGCCCGGAAAGTGACCCTGAAGGAACCACTCGTCCCCTTTAATATGCAACTTGCCGCGCGCAACGCCGTCTTCCAACGACGCGGAATCGAGCAGCAACATCGGCTTGCGGTGCGGAAGGTATTTTTCTATATCGTCGACTTGCATCGTGTTTCCTGACTCCAACGCTAGCGCGAAACGCGGTAAAGCGACAACGCGCCATGAATAAAGGATTTCAACGACCTATTCGCAACGGCGAATCGCTAGGCACGCGTTATGACCCCCGAAGCCGAAAGAATTCGATATCGCAAGGTCGAAACTGCCCTCGCGTTTAACGAGCGGAATATAGTCCAAATCGCACTCCGGATCAGGCTCGAGAAGATTAATCGTCGGCGGCGCCACGTTCTCCGAGAGAACCTTCGCGCATACGATCGCTTCCACCGCGCCCGCCGCCCCGAGCATATGCCCCGTCGAAGACTTCGTCGAGCTAATCGCCAACTTGCGCGCTTCTTCCTCGCCGAACGCGAGCTTAAGCGCCTTCGTCTCCGCTAAATCGTTGAGCGACGTGCCCGTGCCGTGCGCGTTCACGTAAACGCGTTCGCCCGGCCGCCAGCCCGCTTCCTCCAACGCCAGCGCGACCGCTTTTCCAGCTCCGCTGCCGTCCGGCTTCGGCGCCGTCATGTGGTACGCGTCGCACGTCGTCCCGTACCCGACGATCTCGCCGTATATCTTCGCGCCGCGCGCCTTCGCCCGCTCGTACTCTTCCAAAATGAGAACGCCCGCGCCCTCCGCAGGAACGAACCCGCCCCGACGCTTGTCGAAAGGAAGCGACGCTTCGTTCGCGTTCGTCGACGTCGCAAGCGCTTTCATCGCGTTAAAACCGGCAAGACCGACTTCTACGATCGGCGCCTCCGCGCCCCCCGCTATGACGACGTCCGCGTAACCGTGACGTATCGCGCGCGTCGCTTCTCCGATCGCGTGCGAGCCCGAAGCGCACGCCGTTACCGCCGGGATCGCTTGACCGCAGAATCCGTAGCGTATCGCAAGCATGCCCGCCGGCATATTCGCGATCATCATTGGAACGAAGAAGGGCGAGACGCGGCGCGCGCCGCTCTCGAAGAGACGACGACAATTATTTTCCGTCGTTGCGAACCCGCCGATTCCGGTGCCAAGATACACGGCGGCGCGATAGGGATCCGCGACCTGGAGATCCCCGCACGACTCCATCGCTTCCGCCGCCGCCGCGATCGCAAACTGACCGCAACGGTCCGTGTGGTTCGCGTCTTTGAACTCCTGACGCTTCGTCGGATCGAACTCCTTGACCTCGCCCGCTAAAGACGAACGCAAATTGCACGGATCAAAGAGCGTAATCGGTCCGATTCCGTTTGCTCCCTCTAAAAGGTTCGACCAAAAGGCGTCGACCCCGATTCCAACCGGAGAAACGGCGCCCATGCCCGTAATGACGACGCGACGATTCATCTAACGTCCTTTCTATGCTCTGTCAAAATGCTGTTACAACGACGTCGACGTTAGTCTTTCACCGCAGAATCGATCGCGGTAACGATGTCCTGCACGGTCGATAGTTTCTCCGTGAGTTCAATTTCAACGCCGAGCTTTGTTTCAAGCTCCATGAGGAGTTCGGCGGAGTCGAGCGAGTCGACGCCGAGCTCCATGAGTTCTAGTTCGGGCGTAATTTCGGAGACGTCGATTCCCAAGTGGGTCGCTAATCCGCGCGCGACGAGTTGGAATGTGTCCATGATCTTCTCCCATGCGTAAACGCGTGTGTGTTAAGTTCGGGCGCTCGTATTTGCGAACGCCGTCGCGCGACTCGTAAAAACGCGGCGATAACGCCGTTTCGCGCGTGGTTATCACTGATAACTTTTCTAGTATAACAAGCGCGGCGATCGGCGTCAATCGTTTACAACGGAAATTCGTGATAAAATGTTCGCGCCGACTGTGCGGAACGCTGGAGAGAAACGCGTTTTGTCGGAAAAACGTCGGCTATTGGCGATTCGATTTTTGTTCGCTTTTGGGGTCGTCGAGGGGACTTTCTCCCGCCGCGTTTGAAAATAATTCTTCGCCGTCCTTCTCAAAGACCCAGGGGAGATCGAATTCGCGGTCGATCGCCGCGCGCACGTAACGCATCGCGACGTCGTTATAGGGCAGTTCCCGGTTTCCGAACATGAGCGAGGCGCCGTAAATGAGAGAACGCACGACGTACATCTTGATCATGGCGGTCTTGTGGTCGACGTCGTGCTCGGCGCAATATTGGAGAATGACTTCTTTTGAGAAATCGCTGATCTTCGCTTTGACTTCGAGATAGTCGGAGTCGAACGTTTGATCCTTAATCATGAGAATGGCGCGGAATCGCGGATTCTCGACCATAAACCGCACGTATTCGAGCGCGAGCTCCACGAGCAGTTCGCGCAACGGCGCCCCCGCCGTTCTCGCGCGAACCTGCTCCTGTCGCTCCAGCCACACGTCGGTAATATAATCGAGAATCGCTTCGAAGATCTCGCGCTTGTTTTTGAAATGCTTGTACGGCGCCGCGCAGGAGACCCCGCACGCGTTCGCTATGCGACGCACGGAAAACCGCTCGAACCCGACCTCTTCCACCTCGTCGATCGCCGCGAGAACGAGACGCAGTCTCAAAGGCGCGGCGGCGCGATCCGACTTGGCGGCGCGTCGAGCGCGCGGCGGCGCCGCGTGGGTCGTTGTGAAATTGGCGACGCTCATGATGGCGCGCGCTTCCGGAGGAGCGGCGGCGGCGCGCTTGACGGTCGTAGCGCGCGCGCGCGAATTCTTACGTTCGGTCATAGAGGGGGTCTCGAGGCGCGGGTTAAGGGCGAGCGGCGATTACGCGGCGTCGACGTCGTCGGACGTCTTCTCGTCGGCGCGCATGATTTGGGGAATCTGTTCGCAAATGGCGTGCGCGATGAGTTCGGGACTCGTGCCCTTGCGTATCCGCACGAAATGCTTACCGGCGTCGCGAACGAGCGCGGAGAGCTCGATGGAATGTTTATGACTGCACCACGGGATATAGACGAGGAAAAGTTTTACTTCCGGGTCGCGCAGGTACGGATTGAACTGGTCGAGCGAGGCGCCGTGGCTCGTTTCGAACCAAATGAGCTCGAAATCGAGTTTTTTCTGGAGGCGATTGCGCAGATGATCCTGGGGCGTTCCGCCAATAAAGACGACCTTTGAGCCTCCGAATTCCTTCCGGACGGCGCGCACTTCGTCGGATTCGTCTTCTCCCATGGTGAGCGAGAGCGCCCAATTCCACATTTCCTCCTCGCGCTCCCTTTCCGATTCAAGATAGACGTCGATCTGTTGGACGACGCGCACGAATTCCTCGGTCGTTTCCAACCCTTCTGGAGTCTTGTCGATCAGCGCCGCGAGCGGTTCGCGTATGCGTTTGGAGCTGTAGGGCATGTCGTATTCGCCGCATAGCGTAGTAACGGCTTCGACGACTTTATTCCAGTCGTGCGTCATCGATTCCGCGCTCGGATCGTCGCTCTCGGCAAGTCTTTTACTGTGCCATTCGAGTAGTCGGAGACTGTTTTCGACTCCCTTTCCACGCGAGACGATCGAATCGACTTCACGACTGATCGTCTCGCTCTTGGCGATTTCGTCGTCGAGGTTTTCAATGGGAATAACGTCTTCCTTCTTCATATTGGCGATGAGGATCGTCGGATAATTCTTTCTACGGAAATCGCTCAGCAGTCGATACGCGTGATTTTGGACGCCGTCGTAATAATACTGTCGAACCCCGGTCTCAATGCACCATGTCTTGAGCAAGCACTGCGCGTTGGCCGCGAGTTGTAAGACTTCCGACATAAAGTGCGAGTCAATGGAGGGACGCAGGGTAACGACTTTGTCGAGCGTGCGATAGACCTTCTCGACGTGCACGTAAAGGCGCGCGCCAAATTCGAAATCTTCGGCGGACAAATTCGAGAGCTTGCGTTGCCACAGATAGAGATTATAGGGTTCGGCGAGCTTTTCGAGCTCCTTATCGCGCGGCGCGACGTCGCTTTCGTACGACTTCCCCTCGCGCAGCAGTTGATCGCGTTGCGCGCTCCAGAGCGCCTGCTGCGTCATGACGTTTGCCATTTCCGCAATCTCTCGGAAAGTCGTCGGTACGTAGTATCGCCTGGCTTCTATTTCGGACGCGCCGTTTGTCGACTCGGCGTCGTCGGTCCCGCCCCCTATATTGATCTTTTCCAGCGCGTCCGACGTCGACATGAGCGTCATGTCCTCGTGCGACGTGTGATACAGATAGGTAACCGTCTCGCCCTCGACCTCGTCCTCTACCAGTTTAATGCGATCGGAAAGGAGGTTGGCGAACTCGTCGCGATTGTGCAGATAGAAATTCAGGAAACCGGGGAATTTCTGATCGAGTTGTTCCGCCGTCTTCCATGCGGAGGTGCGCGAGTCGTTTTGCAGGAGCAGATTTTCGAGCTCAGCGTTCCATTCGTCCGCTATTTCGGTAAAGTGCAGAACGGGATCGAGCTCTTCCGTTTTGCAGAGATCGTCGACGTCGGACGTCGAGGCGGGAATCGATTTGCGATCGGCGGCGTT
>CADCOO010000260.1 GCA_902803085.1 uncultured Planctomycetota bacterium | reverse complement strand
GTGGGGGTTGAAGGATTCGAACCTCCGAAAGCGACGCTAACAGATTTACAGTCTGCCCCCTTTGACCACTCGGGAAAACCCCCTATTACGCCGACGTCGCTCGAACCGAGGCGTCGGTAGAGCTAGCGAGGAGAATCGAACTCCTAACCTGTTGATTACAAATCAACTGCTCTGCCGATTGAGCTACGCTAGCCTCGTTCCAGCGACAAGCGCTTTCGAGAATTGTAGCGCCCTTTACGCGTCCGTCAATACCGCTAGACGTATTTTTCTTGTTTTTTTCTCGAATCGAGTCTGCGCCAAGAAATACGCGTACTCCGCAACGCTCCTCCCTGTATTTTTCTCAAAAGCGCTCTTTGAAAGCAGGAAAAAACGAGTATCATATTGCTAGCGTCTACCGTTCATAACTCACCGTTCACTTAATCGACGACCATGCCGACCCCTAAAATCTCCCACGCCCAACGCGCCGACGACCTCGAACAACAAACCGTTCGTTTCGTCGTTGGCGTCGATCTCGGAACCACGAATTCCGCTCTCTCCTATATCGATCTAACCAAAATCGACGACGCGATCAATTCCCAAGGGACGCTCGTCGAAACTTTTCTCATACCGCAAGGCGTCGCCCCCAACGTCGTTGAAGAGCGCCCCACCCTACCCTCCTTCTTCATACGCTCTCACGACGCTCCCGCACTCCCTGGCGAGCCAACCGGCGCGCAACGACGCGACTATTCGACCAAACGGCGCGGCGCCAACGCCGTAAACGACGGAAAATTCGCCGCCGTCGGAATCTTCGCGCGAGATTACGGTCCGAATCATCCGGAATCCTTCGTCTATTCCGCGAAATCGTGGCTATGCCATTCAGGAATCGATCGCAACGCCAAGATTCTCCCGATCGCGATCGAACGCGACGACGAACCCGACCTCAAAGCGCGCGCGCCGAAATGGTCCCCCGTCGAGATAAGCTCCTACTACCTCGCCCACCTGCGCAACGCGTGGAACGTCAAATTCCCCGACGCGCCCCTCGAAGAGCAGGATATCGTTATTACCATACCGGCCTCCTTCGACGAGACCGCGCGCGAACTCACGATCGAAGCCGCCAAACTGGCGGGACTGCCGCGCGTTCTCCTCGTCGAAGAGCCGCAGGCGGCGTTCTATTCGTGGTTACAGAAGCGCGAAGGGAACTGGACCGAATACGTCGCGCCGGGCGATAAGATTCTCGTTTGCGACGTCGGGGGCGGCACGACCGATTTCGCGCTCATTTACGCGCTCGAACGCGAACTCGAACGCAACGACTCGAACGCGAACGCGGGCAAGAGCGTGAAATTCTATCGCGTCGCCGTCGGCGAACATCTGTTGCTCGGCGGCGATAACCTCGATCTCGCGCTATTTCACTATCTTGAGCAAAAAGCGCTCGGCTCGCGCAACGCGCCGTTATCGCGACGCGAACGCGCGTTATTACTTAAGGAAAGCCGCGAAATCAAAGAAGCGTTCCTCAGCGACGAGAGAACCGACGACGTCCGCCGCATTACGTTAACCGGCGGCGGCTCGAAGCTCGTCGGAGGAAGCGTAACGATCGAAGCGCGACGCGAGGACGTCGAACGCATACTTGTCGACGGATTCTTTCCAACCGTTCCCCTCGAATCAGCGCCAGATCGTCGCCGCGCCGGTCTGCGCGAGCTCGCGCTGCCCTACGCGCAAGACCCTGCGATTACCAAGCATCTCGCCTACTTTCTCACGCGCAATCGAGAATCGGGCAAGGATCTGGCGCGCGCGGGCGCGCTCGACGGCGTGCGGCGCGCGTTCCAGTCGGCGCGTCCGGACGCCGTGCTCTTTAACGGGGGCGCGTTCGAGTCGCCGAAATTGCGCGAACGGATCGTCGACTCAATCGCCGAATGGTTCCAGGCGGAAGAGCCGGGTTGGCGCCCGAAAGTTCTCGCGAACGAGGCGCTCGATCTCGCGGTTGCGCGAGGCGCGGCGTATTATGGGCTCGTTTTGCGCGGACGCGGATCGCGAATAGGCGCGTCGTTGGCGAGGTCGTACTACGTTCAGGTAGGATTCGAATCGACGGACGGTAAAAATGGCGCGGCGCGGCCGCTCGGAGCGTGTCTACTTGCGGCTCAGGCGGAGCCGGGGGACGCGTCGACGCTACCGCAAATCTTCGAGCTGGAGGTCGATCGGCCGGTTGCGTTTCCAATCTTTGTCTCGAGCGTGCGCATGACGGACGAGCCCGGAGATCTCGTCGTTCTCGACCCAACGGAAACGCGGGAACTGCCGCCGATTCGAACCGCATTGCGCTCGCGATCGGCGGCGAAAAAGACGACTGGGCGAATTCGCGCTCGCATTGTCGCGCGTCCGACGGAAATCGGAACGATTGAACTTTTCCTGCAGGAGGTTCTCGACGACGCCGTCGCGCCTGGCGCCCGCGCGTCCCGATGGGCGCTGAAATTCGACGCGCGCGGCGCGACGCAGACGGACTGGACTCCCGGGGACGCGAGCGGCGAACTGGCGGGCGTTGAGGACGAATCGGTGGTAGAGCGCGGCGTTCGAATCGTCGAGTCGACCTTCGGCGCGGACGCGGAGCTCGCCGAATTGAGCGCGAAGGACGGCGAAGAACGAACGCGAATTAAGCCGCGAGATTTCATGCGTGCGACCTGGCAGGCGCTCGGAGTCGATTCGAAGAACGACGCGCCGATTACGACGTTGCGGCGCCTGGGCGAGCGCGCGCTCGAATTGGACGCGGAACCTCGCAAAAGCGCGCCTCTTGAAGCGCGTTGGCTGAATTGGCTCGGCTTTTCGTTCCGTCCGGGCTTCGGCTCGTCGGCGGACGACTGGCGAGTCGAGCAGACGTGGAAGAAGGTTTACGGTCGACTTGCGCACGGAATCCCGGAATGTCGTGCGCAGTACTGGATACTGTGGCGTCGTATTGCGTCCGGCTTGACGTCGGGACGACAGCAGAC
>CADCOO010000259.1 GCA_902803085.1 uncultured Planctomycetota bacterium | reverse complement strand
GAAGCCTGAGCCGACCGGTCCGAGCGAGGCCGACGATAGCGAACTTATTTTTGATCCCAATCTTTTCGCGAAGGAAACGGGCGACAATCCTTTCCTTGACGCGAAAGACGGTTTCTTGGAGGGCGACGCCGATCTCTTTAAAGAAGATCGCGAGTTCAAGCCTGCGCCGCCCGCCAACGCCAACGCCGGCGGTTACGGGCCCGGGGGCGGCAACGCGACCGAAGGAATGGACTTTAGCATTCCGCGGAACGACAAGCCCATGGTTGAACCGTAATCGTAACCCATTTTGCAAACGGTCTAGCGCGCGTTTTGTCATAAGGCGTCTACTATCGCCGCTCGACAAGACGCGCGCGTTCTTTTCACGGTTGCGCCTTGCGCGCTTCTTTTCCGAATGAAAGGATCTTTATGGACGCGGAACCTCGCCGAAGACGTCGTTACGGCGCGCTCCTCTTTATCGTCGCGCTCGTTGCGATTCTTCTACTTCTGTTCATCTTTATATACGGCAAGCTGAAAGTCGCCGACTCTGAGCGCAAAGCGAAAGAAGCGCGCGATAATTCGCGCGTCGCCGTTCTCGTCGCCGTTGAACCGTGCGCGTATCTTGTCGAACGCGTCGGCGACGAACGCGTTCAGGTCGCCGCGCTCACCCCGCAGGGAAAGTCGCCCGAAGATTTCGCGCCGACCCCCGCCCAGTTGGCGAAACTCAACGCGACCCAAATCTTCTTTACCGTCGGACTTCCGATTGAAGAACGATTCGTTGATAAAATCGACGAACTCGCGCCCGAGGCTAAGATCGTCGATCTAACGCAGGGAGTCGAGACGCTTGCTAACGAATGCGACCATGCCGCGGAAGACGGAGAGTCGATTGATCCGCACCTGTGGACGAGTCCCGCCGTCGCACGTCATATGGTCGCGCAAATTGCCGACGCGCTCGTCGCGTTCGATCCGGACGGCGAGGAAATCTATCGCGCCAACGCGGCGTCGCTCGATTCCGAACTCGCCGAACTCCAGGCGGCGATCGGCGACCGACTCGCGCCGTTCCACGACCGCGCGTTTATCGTCTTTCATCCGGCGTACGGATACTTTGCCCGAGAATTTCACCTCGCTCAGCGCGCGATTGAAGTCGACGGCAAAGCGCCGCGCCCGAAGGAACTGGAAGAGCTTGTGCATTACGCGCGCGACGCCGGAGTTCGCGCGCTGATCGTCCAGCCGGAGTTCAATCGCAGTTCGGCGCAGACGGTCGCCGATATGATTGGCGCGGAGGTCGTTGTTCATTCTCCGTTGGAAAAGGATTATTTTCACAATATTACGGCGTTGGTCGACGCTATTGAAGAGTCGTTTGGCGGCGACGATAAGTAAGAAGAGTTTTTCAATGTACCATTATTACCGTTTCGAGATATTTCGCAAACAGCTGGTCTGGCGCGTCGTTAACGCGTTGGCGACGCGTATGTCCCATCTTAACGTCGAACTTCTTTCGCCTGCTGAACGCGCCGACCTTGACGTTAAGATTTTTCGAGAATCGGCGACGCTTGTCTATTGCTTTGGAAAAGCTCTTGGCCAAGCCGGACGAGACTGTATGAAAGAAGCTTTTCAGAAAGCGCGGCGTTCGATTGGCGCGCTTGAGAACAAGTCTGAACGCGACTACCTGTTGAGCGCTCTTTGCGTCGCCGCGCGCGGATGCGGCGCAACCCCGAATGCGCCTGAGAATGAAGTCGACGACGCCATTCGCGAGATCGCTAACGACGACGAGCGCGAAACGGCGACGGCGGCGCGCGCGCGCGCGTTAACGCGGCGACTCTTTGCCGCCGTTCATTCGAAGTTTTCAAATTGGACCTTTGGCACATTGCGTTGCGGCCGCGAGTTTCCCGACGTCGACGTCGCCGAAGAACGGCGCCTGTACGAGTCGGCGCTCGCTCGTATATGTCGTTTGGTCGACGAATTAGAATACCAGACGGACTACGACTCCGCGCGCGTCGAACTTCTCGCGCTCGACTGGTACGCCGCCGACCTCTTTCGGCGTTATCTGAGTCAAGATCTGCGCGAGTCGGGGACGGAGTCGCCGATCGACGCGGAACCTCCGGAATCGTTTGCCGATCGTCTGCGCCTCTACGACGGCGCGCTTGCCTCCACGATGTACGGCGTTGAGTTTCAAGCGTCCTCCGTGCTTGGCAAGCGCTTGATTGCAGAGGCGATTCGAACGCTCGAAGAGGCGCGCGAACGCTTAACGACCGGCGTCGGCGCGGACGGCGAACCGCTTAGCGAAGAAGAGCTCGACGCGTTGCGAACGGAGGCGCGCGGCATGGCGCTTTATTCGCGATATGCGCGTAGCGAAAGCAAGCGCTTGCGCCAACTGTATCGCGCGCTCGACGCTTTCGACGCGATACCGGCGCAACTTGTCAACATAACGATCGATCCGTTCGAATGCGACGATCCGAAGGACGTTGTGGAGTATTATCTCTGGCTCGCGCTTGCCGAAGAGCTTTCGAACGCGACGAAATCTCCGTCGGAACACGCGCGGCGCGAGGTCGTTCTGACGGGTCTTTATCTCGGCTTGATAAGTCGCACGACGAGCTTTTCCGCGTCGGAAAACGGAATGCTTCCGACTTTCTTCCGTCTGAAGACGCGCGCGCTGAAACGCGAACGTTTGGCGCTTAACCTCATCAAGGAGATAGACGAGCCGTTGGTGCGAATCGCGCGTTACGCGGAACTCATGGACGTTAATATCCGCGCGTCTTTACGCAAGAACGCCCTTAAGCTTGCGCTTCGTTTGAAGGAGGAGATTCTTGCGCTTGAATCGGACGTAACGCGCGAGTTTGTGATTACGCAGTACGCAAGACTTTTTAGCCGTCGATACGTTCGTCGCGTTCTCTTTGATTTGCTTGACGGAAACAAACGATTTGCGACGCAACGCGCGCTCGCCGTCTTTCGAGATTTTTACTGCTATAGTTTCTATGACGAATTGGCGGAAGAGAACGTGTGCGAAGCGAAAGCGAACGCCGCCCTTGAAGCGGCGCTTGACGCCGTGCGCGACGACGAAGAACCGACCGTTGAGGCGGAACGTATTCTTGAATTCACGCGCGCCGTCGCGAAAAAATGTCGAGCAAGCTACAGTTTTGGACCGCGACCGAATCTGGGAGACGAAGAATGACGACGCAGAACGAGCATTTCATCGAACTAGGGGACGCGCTCGTTGATCTCGATCGCGAGTCGCGTTGCGGGTTTTCCGAAGTAATCTACGGCGAGAGTAAGACGTCGGACGCGATCTTGCGGATCGCGCTGGCGCAACTCGAGCGTGGAATCGACGTCTTTGCAACGCGCGTGAGCGCGGAGAAGGCGGCGGCGATTTTACCGCAGTTGCAGGCGGTCGTTCCTGACGCGTACTATAACGAGGTCGCGCGCACGTTGCGAGCGCCGCGCGCGACGTCGACGCCGTCTGGCGGGTATCGCGGCAAGATAGCGATTCTCACGGCGGGTACGAGCGACCTTCCGGTAGCGGAAGAAGCGCTTGAGACTGCGCGTTGGACGGGCGCGGACGCGATTTTGATTCAGGACGTCGGGGTCGCCGGTCCTCAACGTTTGATAGCGAAGTTGCCGCTGATTCAGGACGCGGACGCGATAATTGTTGTCGCCGGCATGGAGGGCGCGTTGCCGAGCGTTGTCGGCGGCTACGTCTCGGCGCCGATCGTTGCGGTTCCGACGAGCGTCGGTTACGGCGCGGCGTTCGGCGGGGTTGCTGCGCTTTTGGGCATGATGAATAGTTGCGCGTCGAACGTAACGGTCGTTAATATTGACGCCGGCTTTAAGGCGGGGTACGTCGCCGGGTTGATTGTCAAACGGGTCGCCGAAGCGTACGAACGAGGCGTTCGCGCGGAGAAAATCGAAAAATCTTGAAAAAAACAGGCGTTCCTCTCCGTGAGCGTAGACGGGGGCTTTCATTGCCAATTATTAGCCGCGGATTTTCCCGAGCGAGTCGCGCCTTTTCGGAACGATTCTTTAAGCGCGGGGACAATCCGGGGCATTTTTTTATCTGCGAATAGCGTATAATACAATCGTCGTGATTGAAAGTCGCCGCGCGGAACAGACGGCGTTTTTATCGCTCGAGGTGAGAAAAAGGGAAAAGACGACAAAATGGGACGTTCGCTAATCAAGGGCGGAAACGCGCCGCTCGATTACCATTTGCGGAAAGTCGCGATTGAATTAAGTTGGGACGCCGATTGCGCATGCGATCTTTACGCGTGCGCGTTCCTGCTCGATTACGACGCCGCAACGGTTAGCGACGGGGATTTTGTCTTCTGCAATCAGCCTTCTTCGTCGTGCGGCTCCGTCCTTTATCAACGCGTCGCCGGCGCGCGCGTCGAACGATTTGTCGTCGATTTCTCCAAGGTTTCCTACGAGATAAAACGAATCGTCTTCGTAGCGACGCTCAACGCCGCCGAGGAACGCGAGTTGCATTTCGGCATGATTCGGAACGCCGCTATTCGCGCCGTCGACCCTGCGACGGGCGCCGAACTGGCGCTTTTTGAATTGGGTCCAGACGCGCCCGCGAAACCGACGCTCGTCTTTGCCGAACTGTACGACGATTACGGCGAATGGCAATTCCGCGCGCTTGGTCAGGGATATAATTTATCAATCGGCGAGGTCGCGCGCCGTTACGGCGTCGAGAACCTTGCGGTAGATTCTTTTAACGTTGCGCGAGACGCAGAAGAATAATGCGCCGCCTCCAAACTCAGGTTGAAACGTCGCGCGATCGTTAGTCCGCGCGATAATCCGGGAAAAAAACTTGAGAAAAACCGGTTTTTTACGACTTTAGATAGGACGATCTACGTCTTAGCTATTTTAACGACCTCGTATTTCCCCGAGCGAGACGCGCTGATTAAGAGCGAATCTTCAAAAGTGGGAAAAATGCGGGGTGTTTTTTTTATCTGCGAACAGTATATAATTGTCGCGACGTAGACGCACTACGTACGTCGCGGCATTTGCCGCGGCGTTCTCAGCAGCTAGGGAATAGAACATAGGAAACGAAACAATGGCGCTTTCACTTGTTAAAGGTCAAAACACGACGCTCGATTCGGGTTTGCAGAAGGTAATAGTCGGTCTCGGCTGGGACGAACGCGAAGACGCGGGGGACGCGTTTGACTTGGACGCGAGCGCGTTCCTGCTTAATAGCGACAATAAAGTTCGTAGCGACGACGATTTTATCTTCTTCAACCAGCTTTCTTCAAAGTGCGGTTCCGTGGTTCATCAGGGGGACAACCTTACAGGCGCCGGCGACGGGGACGACGAGCAGATCGTTGTCGATCTTCCGAAAGTTCCTTCGGACGTCGAGCGCATTGTTTTCATTGTAACGATTTATAAAGCGAAGGAGCGTCATCAGAATTTCGGCATGGTTTCGAACGCGTTTATTCGCGTTGTGGACACGGCGACGAACGACGAAATCGCGCGTTTCGATCTCGGGGAAGACGCGTGCCTCAATACGACGCTTGTTTTCGGCGAACTGTATCGTCGCAACGGCGCTTGGAAGTTCCGCGCGCTCGGCCAAGGGTACGATTTCGAAATAGGTGAAATTGCGCGGAAATTCGGCGTGAAGGTCTGATTCTTTTCAACGCTTCTGGCGATCCACATCATTTGACTTGAGGATTAATAACAATGCGACGACTACCAGTTTATCTTCTTCTCGACACGTCCGGTTCCATGAGCGGCGAGCCGATCGAATCGGTCAGAAACGGCGTTCAAGTTTTACATTCGACGCTCCGCAAGGATCCGTACGCGCTCGAATCGGCGTATATTAGCGTGATAACCTTCGACAGCGACGTCAAGCAGATCGTTCCCCTTACGGAAGTCTCCCTTTTCCAGCCTCCAACGATCCAATCGAGCGGCGGCACGTCGTTAGGAGGCGTCCTCAAAAAGGTCTCCGAGTGCGCCGATTCCGAAGTCAAAAAGTCGACTGAGAACGAGAAGGGCGACTGGCGTCCTCTCGTCTTTCTTATGACCGACGGCTATCCGACCGACGATCTTCAAAAGGGACTCGTCGAGTTCAAAAAGCGCAAATGGGGTATTGTCGTCGCGTGCGGCACCGACGACGCCGACTTTGACGCGCTCCGGCAAATCACCGAGAACGTCGTCAAGCTCAGTCAATCTGATTCCGCTTCAATCGGCGCGTTCTTTAAGTGGGTGTCCGCGAGTATCGCAACTTCGAGCAAGAAGGTTGATTCCGGCGCTGAAACGTCAGACGCCATGAGCGAACTGCCGCCTCCGCCCCCCGAGATTATTCTGGTCTAGCCGTAACTGTCGACTTTGCGATTATCCTACGCCGCGTCGTCGATCCGCGACGCGGCGACCTTACAAACCGAGGCGCGTATGCGAAGACTGCCCGTCTATCTTTTGCTCGATACGTCCGGCTCAATGCGCGGCGAACCGATCGAGGCTGTCAGAAAAGGCGTAGAGTCTTTCTGCGCAACCTTGCGGCGCGATCCGTACGCGCTTGAATCTGCCTGCGTTAGCGTTATAACCTTCGGAGGGAGCGTTAAGCAGATTGTTCCGCTTACCGAAGCCTATCTCTTCCGCGCGCCAGAGCTCGTGGCGGGCGGAGGAACGCCGCTGGGAGGCGCGTTGCGAAAGGTTGTCGAATGCGCCGACGAAGAGGTAAAAAAGTCGACGGAAGACGAAAAAGGCGATTGGAGACCACTCGTCTTTATTATGTCGGACGGTCGGCCCTCTGGAAGCGAGCCCGTAAGATTGATCGCCGAGTTCAAAAAACGTTCCTGGGGATCCGTCGTCGCGTGCGGTACCGAAGGCGCCGATTTCGAGCTGCTACGGAAGATTACCGAGACGGTCGTTCGGCTTAATAAGACCGACGTGAATTCGATCGCCGCATTCTTCAAATGGGTATCGGCTAGCGTCGCGTCGTCGAGCCGAGCGCTTGATCGCGCCGGCGACGCCAGGGACGAACTGCCGCCCCCGCCGCCGGAGATTCAACTCGTCTGGTAGGCGCGTTCCTGCGAGGCCTTTGTCAATTCCTCATTTAGTTCTCTAGACTGAAATAAGCAGAATCATGCGTAGACTACCTATCTACATCCTTATCGACACGTCCGGCTCCATGCGCGGCGAGCCGATTGAGGCGGTGCGCGTCGGTCTCGACGCGCTCGCTACGAGTTTGCGTCGCGATCCATTTGCTCTTGAAACCGTATGGCTGAGCGTTATTACCTACGATCGCGAGGCAAAGGTCGTCGTGCCGCTTACCGAACTCGGCGACTTCACCGTTCCAATCCTCTCGACGCCGGAAACCTCCCCGACGAATCTCGGCGAAGGACTCGAACTTCTCTTCTCACGTTATCGACTCGAAGTGAAACGTTCAACTTCGACGGAGAAGGGCGACTGGCTGCCCATGCTCGTCATTATGACCGACGGCGCGCCCTCCGACACGTTGCTCTTTAAGCAGAACGTCGCCATGCTCAAGTCGTACAAGTTC
>CADCOO010000258.1 GCA_902803085.1 uncultured Planctomycetota bacterium | reverse complement strand
GACGATCCCGAAGACGAAAAGAAAAAGAAGAACAAGAGCAAGAAGAACGACGAGCTCGGAGAATTCGCCGGCGAGACGGAACCTTGGGAATCGCCAAACGGCGCTACCCCGACCATTACCACTGCAGAAGCGCTCGACTCCTACGCAAAATTGCCAGCGTTGCCGGCCGACCTGGCAGAAGCCTTTGAGACTCTCAAGGTCGCTATTCTCACTCGCAAACTCGAAAATTGGAACGACGTCACCCCGATTCTTATCGCCGAATATTTCAGCGAACTTAAGAAGCTTCTCATAAGCGTCGAAGGGTAATACAAAACCGTCGTTTCTTTATTGGCAAGCGTTATGACCGATCGTCCTGAATTCGCGCGGATAAGTTATTGCCTCGCGCTCGTCGCTTTGCTCGTTATGGTCGCCGCGTCTGGATGCGCGACGATTATAGGACGGCCGCGCTATAACAACGCCGATCTCAAATTCCAACTCGACAAACCGTCCGGTCCAACTTTAAGTCAGAGCGTTTCGCAAACTCTTAAAGCGTATGACGTTAAGGACAAGCTCTCCTTTGAGCAACTCGACGAGCTCGAACGGAAACTACGAGAAAACCCGTCCCCAGAACTCGTCTACGCCTACGTCGAAACTTCCTATCTCGTCGCGCGCCGTTCGGAAAAATCGAGTCCGGCGCGCGCGCAAGAGCTCTACCTCGCGTCCGCGTTACACGCGTATCACTATCTCTTTAACCCGGTCTTCGAGAAAAACAGGGATCAATCGGTTTTCAACGCCAAGATTCTCGACGTTGTTCTCGTCTATAACGGCGCGTGCGAACGATTCTTGAAACTCGCGCTCCAGGAAGAGGATAAGGTCGGCAAACCGTTTCCTTTCAAAAATCGCTCAATCTACGCGGCTTCAAACGATTCATACGCTCAAGCGCTACAGAGCGTTTACCTAGAGGGCGCGTGGCGACCGGAAGAATACGCCTCTTTTATCGTCGCTTCTGATTGCCAGTACGCCGCGCTCAATTTCGACTGCAAACGCTCGGGACTAGGCGCGCCGCTCGTCGCGACAAGACAGTCCGCGAGCGAACGTCCGCGACCGGAAGAAGAATACTACCCCAAAAGGGTCTGCTTTCCTGCGACCGCGCTAATCAAGCCGAATCCCGCCAAACCGCTGGGACTCATACCGGCAATCGATCCGAATGCGCGCGTCAAAGACGAGCGCGACCTCAACGTCGACGCTTATCTAGAAATCTACGACTCGCTTTACACCCCTAATATCGTTGTCAACGGACAGTCGATACCGCTCGAAACCGACTACACGACGCCGCTTGCGTACTATCTAGAGTCAACAGAAAAAACTTTCATGGAAAACGGTTGGCGCGGACTCGTCTCGCCAGACGAGTTCCTGGAGGTCGCGCCCGTTGCGGAAACTGAGCGCGAAAGAGCCTTGCAGGGGCTTTATATGTTCGAGCCCTACGATCCCAATAAGATTCCCGTCGTTATGACGCATGGATTAGGATCGTCGCCAATCACATGGATAGAGATGTACAACGCGTTGCGCAACGCCTCTAATATCCAAAGCGCGTATCAGTTCATGTTCTTCTTCTACCCGACCGGTCAACCCTTCTGGATTTCCGCTGCGACGATGCGCGAAGAGTTGCAAAGATTTCGAGAAACTGTCGATCCAGATCATGACGCTTACGCCCTCGATCATATTATATTAATTGGACATAGCATGGGAGGACTCGTCTCGAGAATGCAGGTTCTAGAGAGCGGCGATCACATTTGGAATCGTATTTCCTCGGAACCGATCGACGCGCTCGATATCGACGACGAAACGCGCGAAGACTGGAGAGAATGGTTCTTCTTCAAGCCCAATCCCTCGGTAAAATGCGTTATTACGATCGCCACGCCCTTTGAAGGAAGCGAATTCGCCAATAGTTTCACTCAATGGCTCGCCGACCATTCTATTCGCTTTCCCAAAAAGATCACGCGCGCGTTAGAAAACTTGATTACTAATCCTGAAAACGGCAAGATTCGCGATCCGAGAATACTGCAAACAACGACAAGCGTCGAAGCGCTCTCGCCGAATTCGCCCATCTTCGACGCGCTCGACGAATGTGAAATACCCAACGACGTCGCGCTCTATAATATCATTGGAGTCCTACCCTCGTTAGAAAAAAGGTGGATTAAACCGATTAAAAGCGACGGCGTCGTCAATGCCGATAGCGCGTCGCGAGACGACGTCGACGCGCAATTCGAAACGCCAGCCGCGCACACCGCCGTACATATGCATCCCAAAACGATTTTAGAAGTCAAAGATCTGCTCGCGAGGCGACTTATTATTTCGTACGCTGAAATCGCGCGTGAAAAAGCGCAGAACGAAAAGAAAAATGTCGGGCGCGGATATTTGCCGACGAGGGAAACGCGTCTGCCGGCGACGTTCCCGTTGCCCGTTGAATTTGGAACCATAACGGACGATGAATCGCTCTGAAAAGAATAACTAGTCAAACAAAGCCAAACGACGCGCCCTGGATCGACCTGGACGCGTCGTTATGTTATGGTCCCTCGTCTACCAACTCATTCTTCTTTGCCGTCGACGAGAATCGCATTGGAGATTTCGTAACTACCGCCTTGCCAACCGTACAATTTGAATCTCGGTTCGTCGTTAAGGTATTCCAGAAGTTCGGAATCCTCGATCGTCGTCGAAATCGCTTCGACTCCGTCTACATACCCTGTTAGCCGCGCGCCGTCCCGAACCAATTTCAAACGATAGCTCTCGCCGGGCTTCCAAGTTGGAGACGGCGCTTCCGCGAGAACGATTCGCGTCGGGACGTCTTTATAGCCGACCAACATTGCTCCCGTCGGATTGACTTCAAAAAAGATCGAGCGAAACTGCGCGGGCGCTTCCGACGCTCCCAGTGCAATAAACGCATAGGAAAGGTCGCCGAAGCTCTTAAAAGTCAGTTCGAGCGAACAATTCTGCCCAACGGCATATTCGATCGTTGGAAACGTCTCATGATAGAGTTCTAACCGAGCGACTCCGTATCGATACGCGACGTCCGCCGAGCGCGCGCCCTGAATAAAACGATCAAACTCTTCGACGGGCGCGCTTCTGACGTAGAGATAATTCTTGTTTTCAGTCGCGGAATACTCGCATGAAGTCGCCCAAACGCGATCGTTCGCAATCGAAATCGCCCACGCGTCGGCTGTCGTTCCACCGTCGCGTTTAGGATTGGCGCCGTCGTTACAACCAATGGAACCAGGAACGACGCGCCATGATTCGGGATTCACGGGATCGTTCAAATCGACTTCATAAAGACGCTGCAATCCGTTGGGATCGTTTAGCCAGGGAATTTGCCACGTCGAATAGTATCCTTTATCTCCGCGCGTAAAACCGCCGCCCCCTTCTTCCTGGTTCTTAACGAACAAGGGCGCCTTGCCAATGGCGTCGTGGGAAATTTCAGTCGTTAAATCTTTTACGACCAGACCGCGAACGTCCATATCGCACGCGCCGTGATTCCAAACGACGAGGTAATCGCGCGTCTTTTCGCGAGGATAAATACGAACGCAATTGGCGCGACCGCCGGTTTTATTATCGTCCGGTTCCCTAGGGTAATCTTTCCACAAAGCGATCGGCTCGCCCCATGGTCCCGAAAAACTATCGGTTTGGGAACGCTGTATATAGGTTCCAATGAGCTGCCAATCGGCGAATCCCTCCGTGCCGTCGCAGGTGGTAAAGAGGAGACAAGGAGTTCCGTCGAGATCGCGGAAAACGAAGGGGTCGCCAGAGTACGTTTGACCTTCCATTAGATCGACGACGAGTCCGAGCGATTCCCATTCTGAAGCTTGCGGCGCTTTTTTATAGCCGTAGATTCGAGAGTACGAACCGCCGCGACCGCCGCCGTACTGCTCGTCGACCGAATAGTACGCGCAGAAGATATAAAGGGTCCCGTCTGCGTCGGAGATTACTGAAGAGTTATTCTGCGGCGCGCAAAGAGGATCGAATTTCTCGCCGGTTCCAATAGCGACAATCTCGGGCTCAGACCACGGAATCGAACAGACGGGACCGTTCGTTCGAGATTCGCGAAAAGGATCGCGTAACGTCGCTAGATTGAGTTTCCCTTGGAACTGCAATCCGGCGACAAGACCGCTTTCAACGTTGGCGCCGCAGGATTCGACGGTTATTCTAACGTCGTCGCCGCGCCGCAATTGAATCGGGTCAAGCGCGCGTCGATATTCGCGACCGACGTCGAGGGGCGGAAAGGTCTGGGGGTCGAAATTGTGAGGACGCGTATGATGCGCGAGCGGATATTCGAATTTGGGAACCGCGACCGACGCGCCGACTCGTTCGCCTCGAACGCACAAATACGCGACGATCGGTTCGTCGCGCGGCGGAAGACAATTTGCCAAACGAAGGTAAAAACCGCTTAGAACGACGTCGGAATCTGCATTCCATTTGAGAACGACCGCGCCCGGCGCGACCTTGTCGGCAGAGATAGAGCGTTCAATCTCGCCCGCTCGGCAAAACGAAGCGACGAGAACGAACGCTAGCGCAATAATTACTTTACGTTTCATTTTATGTATCCTTATAAGAACACGAGAGCGAGCATAACCAATCCGCCGCGCAATAAACCAAATCTGCGGCGTCTCGCTTGCGATCCTACCGAAGCGGCGGAAGCCGAGCAGGTCATGGAGGCCGGGCGGGCGTTTCGCGCTAGCCGCGCGGTTGTGAAAACCCGCTCCCGTCGGTCGCTACGATTATACAAATGCAATTGCCATTAGCAACCGCCCAATAAACGTGAATAACCATCGACGTCCACTGCGCCATTCTGCAGCAGGATGGTTCGTTCAATGCGGGTTTGTTATCCACGTTTATTGGCGTATACCATTTGCAGCCGAATCCTGCGCGGACCCTCGCGGGCACAAAAAAAGCCCGTTCCGTAAGGAACGAGCTTTTAAAAAATAAACCCGGCGATACCTACTTTCGCGGTTTCACAACTAT
>CADCOO010000257.1 GCA_902803085.1 uncultured Planctomycetota bacterium | reverse complement strand
TCGATCATCCATTGTATTTCGTCGAGGGCGCGCTTTTCGACGGGCTGTAATTCCGCAGTAGATTTAGCGCGATTCTCGTCGTTAATCTCCGGCTCGTCGGCGCGTCGCCCACCCCACCACCAGTCGCGATCTTTGTGAACGTGACAGTCGATAAAGAAGCCGTAGAAATCGTCTGGCACGAGATAGATATTATGAACCTCTTTTCCCATGCGCCAGGACAATTCGGTCTCCGCCGAGCCGCCCGCCGAATGAAGCGCGACGTAGAGCGGCCGATTCTCATAAGAGCCGTCTCTGGGATAGAGGACAAAAATACGGTCCGTCTGGTTGGGATCTTCTCCGCCCCACCGCGGCAGAGCGGCGTGATCGTAGACCTCCATTCTGCGCCCGTTAAAGGAGTATGCTTTTACGAATATCGGCTCGAGCTTTTGCGGCGCGGACTCGTACGTTTCTTCCTGCGCAACGGTCCGCGTCGGCGTTAAAGCGACATAGCCAAACGCCGCCTGGATCGCGAACGCTAAAAAAAGCGCCAATAAAACGCGCGACTGAAAGCGCTTGATATGACTTGACAACGACATGAAAACGCCTTTCTTCTTTCTGAAAAACCCCCTCGAGAAGAGATTCTCAAGGGGGATTGGTTTTCGTTAAACGCGTCTGGAATCGAAACGACTATTTCTCCAAACGCAACGTCTTGACGTTCGTCTCGACGGTCAGCTGCGGAATCGTTACGAGTCCGTTCCGGTCCGCCTTAACTTTGCCGGACGCGTCGCCGAAGCGCCATGAGATTTCCGCGTTCGGCTCGACGACGAAATTCTGCAGGCGACGCAACGAGACGTCCGCTGTCGCGGCGGTCGGAATCTCGAAGATCGTCGAGTTCAACTCTTCTTTCGAGGCAAGTCGCAACTCAATTTCAAACTTCGATTCGGAATCGTCGACGACCGTCCAGCGGAAATAAGCGCCGCGCTGCCCGGCGGGCGCGTCGTCTCTGCGATCGGGCCACGCGAGCGGCGAATCGCAGGACGCGTTTGTAAACGCCGGATACGCTTCGTCCTTGCGAATCGAGGTCCAATCGAACGTCTTGAAAAGATCGTTGACCTTCAGAACTTTTTCGTCGTTGTTCTCGTGCCCGAAATTGCCCCAATAGAGGACGTAAGCGTATTTGCGCTTTTCAACGCCCTCGACGAGCGCTTCGTGGTAGTCGGACCAATGATCGTTCGGCGCGGAATAATCGAAGACGACCGGTGGATCGGCGACGCGGGCGGGCGCGTTCTCTTCCCCCAGTTGCAGTCGATCGTACGCGTGCCAGACGCCCGCCGGAACGTTCGCCTTAACGGCGGCGAAGAGATCGCCGTTCGCGAACCCGAGCCCTAGCGTTCCGCTTCCGCCCATAGAATTACCGCACAAGTAGACGCGATTGGCGTCGATTTTATACGTTTCGATCGCCCATGCGATTTCGTCGCGCACGCGCTTTTCCACGGGCTGAAGCTCGCCGGTTGCGCGTTCGCGATTGGAGTCGTTAATCTCGGGCTCGTCGGCGCGCCGGCCGCCCCACCACCAGTCGGTATCCTTATTGTCGTAGCAATCGACGAAGATTCCGTAGAAATCGTCCGGGACGGTGTAGATATCGTGATTGCCGACGGTAAGCGTGCAATCGAGCGCCGTCTTCGCCGAATGACCAGCCGAATGGAGAACGACGTAAAGGGGTCGCCCTTCCGCGGGTCCCGTCTTCGGAAAGACGATATAGAAGTAATCCGACTGCTCGGGGTTCTTCGCGCCCCATTGCGGGAGCGAGTCGTGGACAAATCGCTCCGTCTGACGCTCGTTAAAGATTTCGGCGTCGGTTAGTTTCGGCGCGAGGTTCTTTTCGTCGCGCGCGTTGGCGACGGCGTCAATTCTCGCGCAATATCGAGCGAAGATAACGTCGCGCGGGACGAGCTCGAAGCCTTCGTATCGGCCGTGAAAAACGCGAATCTCAACGGCTTTCGGCGCACGTAGGAGTTCTTGAACGCCCTCCAGAGCGGCGATGAATTCGGGCGCGTCCGGAATATAGCGAACGGCGAATTCGAGAAGATCGGCGGTCGTTAGAAAGAGATCGGGCGACTTGGCGAACTCTTCGAAAGGCGGCAACTTGGAAAGGGACGCTTGGCAGTAGGGCGCGAACCAACGCTCAAAGTCGGCGTAGAAGAGATCGAGCTCGCATCGACGTTGCGCCTTCCAGAGTTCGTCGGAGGTTAGCGCGTCGATCGCTTCACCGACC
>CADCOO010000256.1 GCA_902803085.1 uncultured Planctomycetota bacterium | reverse complement strand
GATTGTGGATCGATGCGTTGACTTTGGCGTGTGCTTGTTTTTTTCTTTTCGCCAAGCGTCGCCGGTTTTGCGGCGCTCCCCCAAGCTTGCGCTTGGGGCTCCATTGCGGCGCACGACGATTTCACGCCCAGATGCGCCTCACGGGCGCGGATTGCGCACGGGCGCGCGTTCGCATTTGGGCGGTTGTGGATCGATGCATTGACTTTGGCGTGTGCTCGCTTTTTACTTTTCGCCATGCCGGATTGGAGGTTTAGCGTCTCAAGGGCGCGCTCGTAATCTCAAGCTAGCGCTTGATCGATCCTATCGGGTTGCAAAGAACTCCGTCATTGTCCGCAGAACGCGAATCAGCTCCTCTTCTTCGATAATATAAGGCGGGGTCGTATAGACGATATTCTTAAAGGGTCGACTGAAGACTCCGCGCTTTCGCGCGAACTCGGGGTAGCCTTTAAGGACGTCGGGCTCGTAGACTTCGAGGCATGCGACGCCGCCGCGCACGCGGACTTCCCGCACGCGCGGGTCGTTGAAGTCCGCTAATTCCCGTCGTGCGATCGTTTCGATTCGTTTGATCTTGGCAAGGTAGTCGTCGCGTTCGAAGACTTCGATCGATTTGAGCGCGACGGCGCAGGCTAGCGGGTTCGCCATAAAGGTCGGGCCGTGCATGAGCGCGCGGTCGGGCGCGTCGTCGTAGAAGGCGTCGAACGCCTTTTTACTCGCGACGGTCGCGGCGTGTCCTATATAGCCGCCGGTCAGCGCCTTGCCGAGCGCGATAATATCGGGCGTAACCAGGTCGGCGACGAACCGCGCGCCGGTCCGTCCGAATCCGGTCGCGACCTCGTCGAAGATCAATAGGACGTCGTACTCGTCGCACAGCTCGCGCGCGCGTTGCAGAAACGTTAGGTCGTACATGAGCATGCCGCCGGCGCCCTGCAGGAGCGGCTCGACGATCATACAGCTCAGCTCTTCTCCATGACGCGCAAAGGCGGCTTCGAGCGCGTCGAGCGTCGTTGGAATATGATAGACGTCGGCGCGTTTGCCGAGCGCGGACAAAATGAAATGGTAGTCGGAATCGTCCCCGACTTCCATTGCCTTAAACGTGTCGCCGTGATACCCGTTCTTAAGCGCCAGTATTCCAACGCGCCCGCTCTGTCCGCGATTAACGTTATATTGCAACGCCATTTTCAACGCGATCTCGACCGCGACGCTCCCGGAGTCGGAGAAGAAGCAGTAGTCCAAATCGCCCGGCAGAATCTCAGCGAGTTTCGCCGCAAGTCGTTGCGCCGGCTCGTGCGTAAGTCCGCCGAGCATAACGTGCGAAAACCGTTCCGCTTGCTCGATTATCGCCTGCGTTAATTCCGGATGCTTATATCCGTGAATCGCGGACCACCATGACGAAATTGAATCGATCATAGCGCCGTCTCGCGTATAGAGATAGACGCCGCGCGCGTCGACGACTTCGATCGGCGGCGCCATCGTCTTCATTTGAGCGTAGGGATACCACAACATAACCAAACCGCGCTTTCTAAGAACGAGCCAAGAGGGACGACGATTCCACGACAAATTCGCCGCGTTCGCAGCGTTCGCCAAACCACGACCGTACGATTTCAACGTCCAAATCGAGGGTCCGCGCCCCCTCGGGAATCCGCGCGACGACGGGCGCGGAGGTTAGCGTCTTGACGACTTCGACATTGTCGACGCGCATAACGTCGCCGGCGTCGTATCGATTGAACGCGACGCCAACCGTCCGCGCTCCGTAAGTCGCTAGCGTCAGAAGCGTTAGCGTAGCGTCGTTAATCGAGCCGAGACCGGAGTCGGAAACGACGAGGCACGGCGCCTTCCAACGTTCGATTAGGTCCAAAATGAGAATCCGATCCTCGCCCTCCATGCGCAACGGACAGAAGAGCCCGCCCGAGCCTTCGATAACCACGTAATCAAACTGCGAACAGACCGCTTCAAACGCGCGATCGACGACCCCTTGATCGTACGGTTTCGATTCCAACCGCGCCGCAAGATGCGGCGAAACCGCGCGCGCGTAATTGAAAGGACACGCCGTCTCAACTTCCTGCGTTAGTCCGGAGAACTCCTTAACGAAGAGCGCCTCCCCCGAGATCGCGCGACCCGACGCGTCGTACCCGTACCCGCTCGTCGCCGCTTTAAAATACCCGATCCGCGCGCCAGCAGACGTCATTTTCTTAACGATCAGCGCCGAAACGTACGTCTTACCAACGTCCGTGCCCGTCCCGACGACAAATAATTTCCTACAGGTCGCCATTTCAATATCCGAATTTAAGAAAGATATAACAGATTACGTATCAAGAATTTGAATCCAATTGCGGTCGATAGCCTAACCCTTGAACCAGCCGAACGTCGTATTGCGCGTCGACCCCCGACGTCGTGAGCATATCGCCCGTTATCGTCGCGTTGGCGCCCGAAAGAAAACACGACGCGCCAAGATCGTCCAGAAGTCGACGGCCGCCAGCAAGTCGTATCGCCGCGCGCGGTAGGATAAAGCGATAGATCGCCACGATTCGACGCGTCTCGTCCGTCGTTAAAACCGGAAGATTCCCGAGCGACGTCCCGGGAATCGCCGTATACGCGTTGATTGGAACGCTGTCGACCGCAAGTTCGCGCAACGTCAGCGCCATGTCGACACGGTCGGCAAACGTCTCCCCTACTCCAAAGATCCCGCCGCTGCATAACGAAAGACCAGCCGCGCGCGCCGCGCGCAACGACGCAAGCTTATCGTCGTAACTGTGCGTCGTACAAAGCGTTGAAAAATAACGTCGCGACGTCTCAAGGTTATTGTGCGCGCGCGTCGCGCCAGACTCGCGAACCCGGCGAAACTCCTCTTCCGTTAGCAGCCCGAGCGAGCAGCAGACGGAGAGGGACGTCGACTCGCGAATCGCGGCGATCGCGGCGCAAATCTGGTCGAGCTCCGGCGACGTCGGACGACGTCCCGACGTTACGATCGAAAAGCGCAACGCGCCGCAAGCCTCGTTGCGTTTCGCCGCCGCAACGAATTCCTCGATCGAAAGGAGACCGTGCTCGGCGATCGACGTCTTATGCCGCGCGGACTGCGCGCAGAATCGGCAATTCTCCGAACAGCGACCGCTCTTCCCGTTCACGATCGAACATAAATCGAACCGATCCCCGCAAAAATGCGCGCGAATCGCGTCCGCGCTACGGCATAACTCGTCCAGCGGCGCCTCCGCAAGGGACAGAGCGTCCTCTCGCGTCGCTTCGTAACCCGAAAGAATTCGATCGCGTAATTCAATAACGTTCATTAAGTAAAAGACTCCCGCTTACCACTAATCGTCCCCGTCTCCAAGACGAACGCTAATCTCCCCTGAAGAAAGCGTCGCTCGCTCGCCGTTTTCATATTCCACAACAAGTCGGCATTCCTCGTCGACGTCGAGCGCGCGCGCCATACGCGGTTGCGCGAGCGACCGAACTTCCACGCGACGACCCAACGCGAGCGAACGCGCCCTATACTCCGCGCGCCACGTCGCGCCAGGCGACGAATAAAGACGCGAAAACGCCGTAAGGAACTCGCCGATAAGACGATTGCGACCGTCCCCGATTCGACGAGCGTGCACGCTCGTCGCAAGCGACGCGAGCTCCGCCGGAAAGCCGTCTTTCGGAGGGTAGGCGTTTATGCCGACTCCGAGAACCGCGTAGTCGATCGCGCCGATCTCAACCCCGTAGGACGCCTCCGTAAGAATGCCGCAAACTTTTTTGCCGTCGATCAAGACGTCGTTCACCCACTTAATCCCAGCGCGCTTGTCCGAGACTCGTTCGATCGCATGACAGACCGCTAACGCCGCCTGCGTCGTGATCCGCGCGCCGTCCTCCGAGCGCATGGAGCGCGGTCGCAAAACGACGCTCATATACGCGCCGGAATCGGCGGGCGAAAAGAAGGAGCGACCGAACCGTCCGCGACCTGCGCGCTGTCGATTCGCAACGACGACCGTCCACTCGGGCGCGCCCTGCGCCGCAAGCTCGCGCGCGACGTTGTTCGTTGAATCCGTCTCCGCGAGCGCGACGAGTCGCGCAAGGGGAACGGAAGGCGCGAGATAGCGACGAACGCCCAATTCGGAAATAAAATCGGACGTCGGCGCCAGGCGGTAGCCGCGTTTCGTCGCGCCTTCGATCTCATAGCCAAGCGCGCGCAGACGTTCTAAACGTTTCCAAACCGCCGCGCGCGTTATGCCGAGCGTCGCCGCCAGCGCCTCGCCGGACACGCTCCGATCGCGATTCCGGTCGAGAAGCGTCAGCAATTCGTCGTTCGCGTCGTTCGATTCGATCATTTCGATCTCCTTTGCGATATTGTAAAACGTCTTTCTTATTTGTCAACTCTATTCGGAAATAAAGTTGACAATTCACTCGATTCCATCTTCTTCTGGAAAGCGCATAGCGCGCGCGAAAACGTCTGCGAAGTTATGCGCCGTGAGATCCACGACCTCGATCGCGCGCGCTAGCTCGGACAAGCGCGACCAGGGGACTCGCTCCGTCAGAACGTCGACCGCGCCGCAGAGCGACGCGTTCCCGACGTAACGCGTCGCCGCGCGTTCGGGAACGAGCCCGATTCGGCGCGCGTTTGAATTCTCCAGCGACGCGCCGAACCCGCCCGCAAGATAGACCGCGTCGAGCGCGTCGACGCCGCCGACCTCGAGCAAAATGCGCCGTCCGGCCTTCATTGCCGCGATAGCAAGCTGCGCCTGACGAATATCGCGCTGCGCGAGCCAGACGTCCCCTTCCCCTGGATTCGAGATGAGAAAACGACGCGACTTGCCGACCGTAGAAAAACGCTCGCGCAATTCCATCGCGACCTCGTCCCCGAAGCGCGCAAAACGCCCGGACGCGTCGAGCGCCCCGAACGCCAAGAGGCCGGCGAGCGCGTCGACCAGGCCCGATCCGCAAACGCCGCGCGACGCAACGTTGCCCAACGTGCGCGCGCGCCACGCAAACGTCGACGCGTCGTACTCGATCGCGTTGATCGCGCCCGGCGACGCGAGCGAACCCTGCGTAATCTCGCCCCCTTCGAACGCCGGTCCGGCGGCGGTCGACGTCGCGTAAAATCGTCCCTTCGACGCAAGAACGACCTCGCCGTTCGTCCCGACGTCGAGTAAAAGCGCGGTCCCGTCCTGGGAAAACGCGCCGCGCGACGTTAGACGCGCAAAGCCCGAAAGAATATCGCCGCCCACAAACGCCGAAATTACCGGTAAGACGCGCGTTCGCGCGCCGTCCAGACGCGCGACGCCCCAGTCGAAATCGGCGCCGGACCGCTCGGGAAACTCCGAGGTCGCAAGCGCAAAGGGCGCGACGCCAAGCGGGGACGGGTCGATTCCGCTGAAAAGATACTCCATCGTCGTATTCCCGGCGACGACAAGTTCTTTAACTTGCGATTCGTCGCCGCCCAGTTTGCGAACGCTATTGAAGACGACTTCGCCGATCGCGCGGCTCGCCAGACGGCGCATTTGGTCTGCTGCTTCGGGTTCGGTTGCGACGCGTCCTACGCGCGAGAGAACGTCGCGTCCGAAAGCGATTTGCGGATTGCGCGTCGCGCCGGTTGCGAGAACGCGGTTCGTCGCGAGGGAAACGAGCGCGCATGCGATCGTCGTCGTGCCGAGGTCGACCGCGACCCCTAGTTCGCCGCGTCGCTCCTCCTCCGTCGCGCCGTCGATCTCGCCGTCAAGAGTCGCGGCGTACGGGTCCCATTCGATCTTGTCAAGGCGCGGCGTACGCGAGACGTCGACCGTCATTTCCTCGACGACGCGCGTCTGACACGTCTTGACCCAAGTCGGGGGCGCGTCTCCTATCGAGACGAGCGCGCGGCATCGTCCGCAGAGGCCGCGGCCGCCGCAGTCGAATTCAACGGCGTAGCCGCGCGCGCGCAACGCGTCGGCAAGCGTTTCGCCGTATGCGACGGCCGTCGTTCGCGTCGCGCCGTCGCGTTCGCGCAGTTTCATTTCGATCTCAGTCATTCGAATAGCTTTCGACGATGCGTTGGTAAAAAGAGTATTATATAGCGTAGCGCCGCGGAATTCTAAAAAAACCCTTGAACCGGGTCGGAAAACCGATTCAAGGGCTATGTTTAATCGCTAAGCGAGAAACGACTACTCGTCGCCGTCAAAGGCAAAACCGTCGCCGTCGTCGGAATTGTCGTCGTCGTACCCGATATCGTCGGATTTCGAGGAGTCGGGATCGTAATCGTTGTCGTATACCGCCTGTTCGAACGAGTTGTCAAACGTTACGTTCGCATCGGAATACGCGCCGTCGGAACTTTCGTTGGCAACCGAAAGGAACGCGTTGTGGAGATCCTGCTGGAACGCTTCGGCGCCCTTCGGCTCGACGATCTCGTTGAGCAGCGTCTGATCCGTCGAAACGAACGCTTGACCCGCTGCGGCGATCGACTCTTCGACCCCGCGATGCTTGAAGCTCGCGTTCTGATACGAGCGGAACCCGGTGCCGGCTGGAATGAGGCGACCGAGAATAACGTTCTCGTTGAGACCATAGAGACGGTCGACCTTCGAGGCGAGCGCCGCTTCCGTAAGAACCTTCGTCGTCTCCTGGAAGCTCGCCGCCGCGAGGAACGAATCGCTCTGAACCGCCGCTTTCGTAATACCGAGCAGACGCGGCTTGCCCTTCGCCTTATTCGGCTTCTGATACGAAGCAACTGCGCCGCCGACTCCGTTGACCCTATCGTTCTCCAAGTTGAAATCTTCGAGCGCTACGATGTCGCCCGTCTGGAACTTCGTGTCGCCCGGCTCCATAACCTTAACGCAGGAATCGAGCTCGCGATTGCGACGATTGAATTCGAACTTATCGACTTCGTCGCCGACGAGCAGATCGGTGTCGCCGCCGTCGTCGATTCGAATCTTGCGCAACATCTGCGAAACAATGATCTCGATATGCTTGTCGTTAATCGACACGTTTTGGCTACGATAGAGCGACTGGACTTCCTTAACGAGGTGCTCCTGAACCGCTTCTACGCCCTGAACCGCGAGAATGTCGTGCGGAACGAGTCGACCGTCCGTGATCGGCTGACCCTTCTTAACGACGTCGCCCGTAAAGACGCGAACGCGCTTGTTCTGTGGAATCTCGTGAAAAACTTCCTGAACGTCGCTCTTGCCGTCCTTATCGCGGATCTCCTGACGAATCACGACGATCTGCTTGCCGTGACTGCGCTTCTCGAGAATCTCGACTTCGCCGTCGATCTGCGCCATAACGGCGGGATCGCTCGGACGACGCGCTTCGAAGATTTCCGTAACGCGCGGAAGACCGGACGTAATGTCCTGCGTACCGCTCGCGTCCTGAGGAATACGCGCCAGAATCGTACCCGGCTTAACCGTTTCGCCGTCGGCGACGTTAATTGTCGAACGGCTCGGCAACTGATACGTTTCAGTAACCTTCGAACCGGTGTGAGCCGCGATCTTGAGCGTCGGATGGCGATCGCCCTTGAAGTCGAGAACCGTAAGGCTCGTCTGACCGGCGCTCTCGTCCTTAATCCTTGAGTACGTCTCGCCTTCGACGAGGTCGTCGTAACGAACCACGCCCGCCGAACGCGCTAGAATCGGCTTCATGTGCGGATCGATCGTCGCGATCGTTTCGCCCGCTTCCACGACGTCCCCTTCTTTAACGAGCAAGGTGGCGCCTTCGGGCAACGGGTAAACGTCGCGCGACATTCCGCGCGTGTTGCAGACCTCGACGCCGCCGTCCGGCTTGCACGAGAGAACAATGCGCGTCGTCACGCCTTTCACGTCTATGTTCTCTACCGCTTCCATCTTCGAGAAACGGATAATACCCGCGTACTTCGTGCGAATTTCGCTATCTTCCGCATTATGCTGACCTACGCCGCCGATGTGGAAGGTACGCATGGTGAGCTGCGTGCCAGGCTCGCCGATACTCTGAGCCGCAATGACGCCGACCGCCATGCCTACTTCCACGAAGTCGCCGGTCGACAAGTCCATGCCGTAACACTTCGAGCAGACGCCCTGCTCCGCGTCGCACGTCATAGGACTGCGAACCTTAATACGATTGACCGTCGGCAGACTGTCGATCTTACGCGCCATTTCCGGCGTAACAAGTTGCCCCTTCTTACCGATCTCTTCGTCCGTAACGAGGTTCGTTACGTCGTCGCAGAGAACGCGGCCGACGATCTGCTGCGAAAGAGGAATCTTAACGCCGCCCTCTTCAATCGCGCTCTTAAAGACGCCGCGGGTCGTTCCGCAATCTTCGCACGTTACCACGCAGTTCTGCGAGACCG
>CADCOO010000255.1 GCA_902803085.1 uncultured Planctomycetota bacterium | reverse complement strand
TGTGCGGCAACTCAATGGGCGGTAGCGGAACCCTCGGGCTTGGCTTGCGGCACGGCGAACTCTTTGCCGCGATTAAAGCGAACGTGCCCGCGGGTATTTGGCACGCCTACGATCGATTGCAACTAGCGGAGGATTCCCCGACGGTTACCTTTCCCGACCCGCCCGTCTGCCTCGATTATTCCGCGCCGAACGATCAGTGGTCCGCGTATCACGAACGGCTTTTTGAGGGCATGGAGCGACGAAAGTACTCCTATATCGCATACTGGGGAAATTTCGGACACGCTAACTTAGACGAAGTCGTCGCGAAGCACAACGACCTCTTCAATACGTTTCCATGGACGGAAGTCCGTAAAAACGAAGCGTACGCCGTCTTCACAAACGCCTCGACGGACGATTCGATCCCGTGGCCCGATTCCTTGGCGGACGCTCCGGCGGGTCAGCGCGGCGCCTATTTCCGTTGGAGCGCGCGGACGGATACGGAAACGAAATTTGAAATTGAGCTCCGTTTGGCGTCCGCCGAGGAATTGAAGTCGACTCTGTTTGAAATTCCCACGACCGCGACCGCCGACGTCTCGTTGCGTCGACTCCAGCGGTTTGCCGTCGCGCCGAACGAGGAAATTGCCTGGCGTTACGGCGACGCGTCGGGCAAGGTTAAGGCGGATCAAAACGGTCTTGTTACGATTCCGCGGCTCACGGTTGAAACGGCGCCCAAGACGCTCCTTCTCGAAAAGTAATTGTGAAGCGTTCGGCGATCTTTTAGCCCGATCGCTTTCGAGTTTCCGCTCGACTTTGGAGGCGCTTCCAAAAATTCCGTCAGAAATCGGTCTTTCCGCCTAGAGTTAGATTGACAAAACTTTTTGGCGAGTTATACTACAATTGTAACAATTGCAACGGCTCGTAGGCGTCGTATATTGTAGAATCGACTAACGCGCGGCAACTGCTTGTAGCGTGCGGCGCGCGAGTCGAGGACGACGCCCTTGAGGAGTTCAAAGAATGAATCTTTCAACGGTAGAACGCGGAAAAACGGTTACGATCGTCTCGGTTCGCAAGGTGGGGCGCGCGCTGGAAGAGCGACTCGCCGCGCTGGGGCTCTTTCCGGGCGCGAAGGTCTTTGTCGTGCGCGCTTCTGCGGGCGGCGAGATGATTCTTGGCTGTCTCGATAGTCGATTCGCTCTCGGTCGCGATTTAACGAACGCAATTGAGGTCTGCTAAGAGGACGCAATTGAATGACGCGAGTTGGGCGCACTGACGCCGAACGGCGCGCGTAGAGCGAGGCGTGATATGGATTCGGAAAGAACTGCTGGTAAGATACGGGTCGCTTTGGCGGGCGCGCCCAACTGCGGTAAGACGACGATCTTTAACAGTCTCACGGGCGAGAAGCGTGCGGTCGGCAATTATTCGGGCGTAACGGTCGAGACGGTCGTCGGTACTTTCATTCGCGATTCTGTCGGATATTCAATAGCCGACTTGCCGGGCGTCTACAGTCTAACGACTTTTTCTCGAGACGAGCAGGTAGCGCGCGATTATCTTTTGCGCAATGAGATCGACGTCGTCGTGAACGTTGTGGACGCGTCGAATCTGGAACGAAATCTCTTTTTGACGTTGCAATGGCTTGAGCTTGGCTATCCTGTCGTCGTCGCGCTCAATATGTGCGATTTAGCGCGTTCGCGCGGTCTTAATTACGACGCGGCGAAATTATCGGACGTCTTAGGCGTTCCCGTCGTTGAAGTCGTCGGCCCAACGGAAGAGGGAATCGACGAACTGGTTGCCACGATTCGCGAAAGAGCGGAGAAAGGCAAGGACGCCGAGACGTGCGACGCGTCTAAACGCGCGTCCGAACTGCTCGCCTTTCCAAAAGAGATCGAACGTGAAATTGCGCTCCTGGAAGCGGCGCTCGACACGACGGTTTTAAAGACGGCGAACTCGTCGAACGCGTCGGCTGGAAATTTAGGGGTCGATTGGCTTGTGTTCGGTCGCGCGGCGGACGCTGGAAACGCGCAAAACGAAGTCGACGACGCGATCGCTCGCTATCCGAATTTGCGAACGCGCGCCGCTGTTCGAGCGCGGCGGCGCTGGCTGGCGATTAAGCTCCTGGAGGACGACGCCGACGTCGTGCGCTCTTGGAATTATCCCGAACTAGAAGCGATAACCTCAAGTTGCGTCGAGCGTCTCTCTACCGACGACGTCGCTCCGATCGCCGCTAAGATCGCCGCCGCGCGCTATGCGAACGTGCGGCGCATCGCCTCGAGCGTCGTTCGGACTGAAAAGAATAAACTTTTAATGTGGTCCGATAAAGCCGACCGCATTTTAACGCATCCGTTCTGGGGCTTGATTCTCTTCTTTCTCGCGATGTACTGCGTCTTCTGGCTGACTTTCACGCTGGGTAATTATCCGGTCGGCTGGCTCGAAGATCTTCAGAGCGCGCTCGAAGGGTGGTGCAATACCTCGCTGTGGGCGAGCAATCCCGAGAGTTTAGTTCGTTCGCTGGTAGTCGACGGGATAATTGCGGGCGTAGGCGGGGTTCTCGTCTTCTTTCCGAATATTTTCATCTTGTTCGCGGCGATCGCCGTTCTGGAAGAGTCGGGCTATATGGCGCGCGGCGCGTTTCTAACGGATCGATTTTTGAGTCGTTTCGGTCTGACGGGCAAGAGTTTTATTCCGATGCTGGTCGGTTTCGGTTGCTCGGTGCCTGCGGTTATGTCGACGCGCATTATTGAGGACAAACGCGCGCGTTTGACGACGATCTTTGTCGTTCCTCTCATGAGTTGCGGGGCGCGTTATCCGATTTATATGCTTCTGATTCCGGCGTTCTTTCCGCTGAAGTGGCAGGCGCCGGTTTTGTGGTCGGTTTACGTGTTCGGCATTGTCGTCGCGGCGATTCTTTCGACGACGCTTACGAAGGCGAAATTCCGCGGCGAGACGTCGCCGATGCTGATCGAATTGCCGGTCTATCACGCGCCGACTTTTCATACGGTCGGTAAAAAAGCGCTTGAGCGAGGTTTGCAGTATCTGACGAAGGCTGGCACGACGATTTTAGGCGTTTCAATTTTGCTCTGGGCGCTCTCGACGTTTCCAAGACTGCCGGCCGCCAAAGAGGCGCCTTTCGCCGAGCGCGCCAATGCCGTTCAGACGGAAGCGAACGAGTTGGGCGTCGATCTCGCCGAGTTCGCGCTCGCTTCCGACGAGGAGAGCGGAGATTCGAGCGCGTTGGCGCGCCTGACGGAAGATCAGCGCGCTCGAGCGGCGGAGTTGCTGGCGCAGAGCGAGCAGAACCAGTTCGACTTAGAAGAAGCGCGCTTGGAATACAGCGTCGTCGGGAGACTGGGCAAAGCGATTGAGCCCGCGATTAAGCTTGCCGGCATGGATTGGCGAATCGGTTCGGCGCTCGTCGGCGCGTTTGCGGCCAAAGAGGTCTTTGTGGCGCAGATGGGGATCGTTTTTAAAGTTGGGGCGGTCGACGAGACGTCGGATTCGTTGCGCGAGATCCTGCATAAAAAATACAGTCCGCTCGTGGCGGTTTCGATAATTGTCTTCTGCCTAATAGCGGCGCCGTGCATGGCGACCCTCGTCGTGGTCGCGAAAGAGGCGTCCTGGCGCTGGGCGTGGTTCCAATGGGGGACTTTGACCCTCTTGGGATTCCTCGTTGCGTGCGCCGTCTATCAGGTCGGTTCCCTTTTGAATCTCGGCGTTTAGAAAGGAGCGCGCTATGATCGATTATATTGTCGTCGCCGTCGCCGTCTGTTGCGCCGTTCTTCTACTGGTTCTTAAAATCGTTCGCGTTGTTAAAGCCGGAGGTTGCGTGGGTTGCGCGGGGCGCGCTTGCCATGGGAATTGTTGTCAAGGCGGCGGGAACGACGTTGGCGGCGCGGGATATTGTCCGCGTCTCGACTCTTATATTAGCGTCGACGACGGCGAGAGTTCGCAGTAGTAAGATCTTATTCTTTGGTAAATTTGATACGAAGGGGTCGCATGGACGGACGTCCGGCGACCCCTTATGTTCATATGCGCGAATACAAAATATGACGCGACGCGAGTTCCCTTTGTTAAAACATACGGAAGTCGTGTCGCGCGGAGGTTAGGGCTCCGAGTGAATTAGAACGCCGCTGTGATTCGGAAACGAAAAGGAAATTTTATCAGCGAACTCGTAATCGCTATTACGGCTGGTAATTCGCGACCGCCACGATCAACCACACGACCCCGACGCAAATTGCAAAGCTTGCGACGAACCCAATCACGTCGGTCGCCGTCGGGCGGTTGAATTCCAGGCCTCCGAATTTAAAGAGACGTTTGTCGTCGAAGCGGCGCGGATTTTCGTAGGAGAGTCTCATTTCCTCGGCGTCTTTTTCCGGATCGGGATCGACAGGCGTCTTCATTTTAACGTAGTAGCGATCGAGTTTCTCTTGGTCGCCGCGCGGGGTAATAAAGCTCAGTAGAATAAGAAAGACGAAAGGCAGGAAGAGTCGCGTGGGGAGTCGGAGCGCTTCGAGCGTGCCGTTGCTCTGAGTCGTTAAATCGAGATTGAAGCGCTCGTAGAGTAGGAGATCCAACTCGAAAGGTCCTTTTCCCTTCATGACGATTCCCATATTGCGAAGCTCGTCGACGCTCTTGAGGCGGTTGACGGTTCGTTCGCGATTGGCGCCAAGATCTTCAACGACTGTTTGATTGGGATCGTAGAGCTCGATCGGCTCCTCGGAACCGTCGAGGTAGGTCGTTTTGTCGTTGATCTTTTTCGCAACGACGCGTCCGTTGGAGTTCATAACGAGCTCGGCGCCGTCGGCGTCGTAGAAATTCACGCCGCCGCCCCAGTAGATCGCTTTGCCGCCCGTCTTGAATTCGTCGACGATCGTGTCGCCGAGCGCAAGTTCTTTCGGCTGATTTCCGAGTTTCGCGAAAATATAGGCGTCGGTTTTCTGCTGAATCGTCGCTTCGTCGGCGCCGTTGAGGAGCGCCTTGGCGTCTTCGGATTCGAGCCATTCGCGTCGCGCGATTTCGGCGTTCTTTTGCCAGTTGGCGCGCGCGGCTTCGCGGCGTTGAACGTCGGTCGGGGACGCGCTGCGGGTCTCGCGGGTTACGATATATTCGTTCGTCGCGAGGTATTTGGGATTCGTTAGGAGTTCCGGCTTGAATTTCGCGACGTTGAGGGGAATCAGGAAGAAGATGACGAGTGTGAGGGCGATCGTTCCCCACGCGGAGTATTTGTTCGCGCGACGCCAATAGAGTCCGATCCAGAAGGGGGCGGCGAAGACGATCGGAATTTCCCACGCGAATTTGAGCTGCTCGAAGACGTTCATCGACATAATCGAGTTGATCGTCGCGCCGATAATAACGACGGCGCCGCAGATGCGACCGGCGAGCACGTAGTTCTTTTCGCTCGCGTTCGGATTAATCAGCGCCGCGTACACGTTGCGCACGACTAGCCCGGAAACGACGAGCATATAACAACTTGCGGAACTCATAAGCGCCGCGAGCAGGCACGCGAGCATGAGCCCGATGAGACCGAGATTGAGCGGTCCCAAGAGTTCGCGCGTCGCGACGCCCCAGACCTTGTCCGGGTCGGCGGCTAACTCCACGTTGCTCGCTAAATAGGCGAGCGCGACCAGCGCGGTGAGCGCCCAGCCGATCGTGCAGAATCTCTTGAGAACGTTCCCCGCGACGAGTCCGAAACGCGCGTTGAACTCCGTCTTCGCCGAGCCGCCCCCCGTTGCGATAAAGTGCGGCTGGCAGACGATGCCAAGTAGATTCAAGAGCGTAATCGCGATTATGTAATGAAGCGGGAACTCGCCCCCCTTTGGACTCGTGAGAATCTCGAAATATTCCGCCGGCACGCGTTTGTGTAAGACGGTGAACCCGCTCGTCGCCTTGTCGTCCGTCGAAATTGCGACCGACGCGGCCGGTTCCGACGCGTCCCCTTGCGGATCGAGCGTCGCGACCGCCGCCGACGTATGCTCGGTCAGCGCCGCTTCGTCCTTAACGAGCGCGTTGAGTCCGACAGGAATCAGAATGATCGAGAGGATAACGATAAAAATACCTTGGATGAGGTCCGTCCAGTACGCCGCGCGCAAGCCGCCCAAAACGCCGTAGAAGAGCACGCAGCACGCGGTCAGAACGATAATGAACTGATCGAACGGTATCGTCCAGCCGAAGAGAACGATCGAATCGACTCCGACGAGGGGCGCTACCATCTTGCCGATCGCCGTCATGCCGACGCCAAGATAGCACATATAGAAGATCGCGCCGAAGATCGTGTACGCAAACGCGATGCTTTTACTCTGATAACGCTCCGCGAACCAGTCGCCCAACGTGAGGCAGCGCATACGACGGTACCAAACGCCGCAGATCCAATAGAAGGGCGTTACAAAGAGCCATAAAAGACCGCTCCAGACCCCGCTAAGTCCGTTCGTAAAGGTCGTCTTCGCCGTTACGATCGGGTCGGACGCGTTTGTGCCCGCGCCGAACGCCGCGAACATTTGAAAGAGCTTGCCGAAACTGCGACTGCCAAGGAAGTAGTCCTC
>CADCOO010000254.1 GCA_902803085.1 uncultured Planctomycetota bacterium | reverse complement strand
TCCGTTGCGCTTGGCGACGAGGAGGAGCGCGTTTGGACCGACTCGACCGGTAAATTCAAAATTACGGCGACGTTAGTCTCACGAGACGGCGACGAAGTCAAACTGAAACGCTCCGACGGGAAAACGATTAAAATGGCCGTCGATAAACTCAGCGAGAAGGATCGGCGCTATCTCGACAAATCCGAGACGCAAGCTCCCGTCGAACCGGAAGAAGCGAAAAAGCCCGCGAAGGACGCCGCTCGCGGCTGGGTCGGCGCGGCCAGTACGACTTTCGAAATGAACGGCGAAACAAAACGATTGCAGGGACGAGAAATTTACGTGGGCGACTCTTCCCGCGCCAAGGAAATCGCGCTCCCTTACGAGCCGATCCCGTGGTCTGTTCGTCCCAGTTCGTTAGCGCTTTCGGACGATGCGAAAGAGGCGTTTTCATCCGTTAAAGTCGGCGAAAAGTTAGGAACTTCTGGAAACGGCTCGTTGTTCGCCGCCGGGAACGAGCGATTTCTCATTGGAACGGGTACGTTTGGGCGCTCTCAGGGAAAGGAATCGTCGTTTTTCCTCGTCGACGCGTCGTCTCATATTTCCGGAATGCTAACGATTCCCATAGGCAAGCTGAACCCAACGGACGTATCGGACGACGGAAGCTGGGCGCTTGCGACCTTTTCCATGGAATTGACGCAGGCGCGCGCGGATGAAAAGAACGCGTTCATTGCTTTTACCGCGCTCGATTCGTCCCAGTTGGGGCAAACGGTTCAGCCGAACGCGGTTTTCTGCCCCTATTATTCTCTGGTGAGCAATCCGGATACCGAACTCAACGATGGAATCGTCGAAGACGCCCGATGGGTCGGATACGATCGCGTTGTAACGAAGTCGGTCGTCGACGTTACCCTTTGGGATCCATCCACCTGCCAGGCGATCTATAAGATTGATCTCGGTAATGAAGACCCCGTTCTCGCGCTCGATCCCGCGCGTCGTCTTCTTGCGCTCGCGACCAAAGGGCGACTCGTCGTCCTCGACGCCGCCGACGGCGAACCGCTCGGAACCGTCGCCATGCCGTTTGGCTATGAAGAAGCGCCCGCGCCGCCCGAAAAGAAGGATGAGAACGACAATTCGTTTGAAGCCGTCGTCGCTCGCCAACAAGCTCAGCAACGCGCTCACCACCGCGCTTTTAACCGCATGCACGGTATTGAGTCGGACTTTGGGGACGAGCCGCCCGTCGACGACGATCGTCGCACCGTCAATCGCCAGTCAACGGCGCCAGACGTTCTCTGTCGCTTTTCGCCGGACGGCTCGCAGATCGCCGTCGTTTTCGGTAAGAAAGCGGCGATAGTCGATCTTACGAGCGGCGAGGTTAAATCTACGATTTCATGCTCCGGTGCGATCGAGCGCGCGTGTTGGGTCAACGGCGATTATATTCTGCTTGATTCCGGCTGTTACAACGCCGACAAGGGTTTTTTAATCGCGAATTATTCCGGACTATTCGGTCAGGCGGTATATTCGGGCGGACGCGTCTGGACGACGGTCGACCGCGGCGAAACGCTGGTTGGCGTGAAATTGCCGCATCAGGTTGCGCTCGACGCTGTGGAGAAGTCGAAATCGGGCGAAGGATTTGCTCTCTATCCCGGCGCGAAGGTCGCCGCGCGCGCGGAACTCGGCGGACTCGCCGACGACGGGGAAATTCTGAAGGCGCTTGAATACAATATCCAAAACAGCGGATTTCAGTACGACAAGGACTCTTCGGTCGTCTTGGTCGCGAGCGCGAGCGACACGGGCGAAAAGATGAAAGTTACCGGCGAGGAGATCGATAGTCGTAAAACTTCTAGCGGCGGAGCGTCGTCTTTGCAACTCGAAACGGTAACGGCGCAACTCAAGATCTTTGAGCAGAAGCTCGAGGTTGAGGTCGACGGCGCCGTCGTCTACACGAAGAAAGGCAAGACGACGGGTCCGGACGTGATCGACCGCGATCGGAGCGTTCCGCTAGCTCAGCAGATGAAAGAGATCAATAAACCGGAGACGTCGTTCTACCAGTATTCGACGCTTCCTTATTTCCTTACGACGACCGGCGACCGTCTTTCGACTAAAGACGCGACGATTACAAAGGACGGAATTACGATCAGGTAGCGCGCGGCGCCAACCGAACGAAGACGCTCGTTATTCTCGACTAAACGCGAGGGTAACGAGCGTTTTGCCGTAATACTCGCGGCGACTCGCCAAGCGCGCGACGACCGCTAGGTTAGCGCCCGTCGAGAGACCGACTTGCAACCCTTCGACGCGCGCGATACGATCGCGCCACTGCGCCGCCTCGTCCGGCGTTACCGTCGCAAGTTGCGTCGGAAGACTGCGATCGAAGATCGGCGGAATGAAACCGGCGCCTAGACCCGGAATGGTCCCGCCGCGAATTCCGAACGAGGTTCCGGCGAGAACCGCCGCGCCTTCCGGTTCGACTGCGATTCGCTCGATTGAAGCGTTCATACGGCGAAGATACCTTGCAATTCCTGTGAACGCGCCCCCCGAGCCGATCCCGGCGACGAACGCGTCGATTACCCCGCCCGACGCGCGCCATAGTTCCGGCGCCGCGCCCGTCTCGTATGCCGCAGGATTCGCCGGATTCTCAAAGAGGTTGGGGGACCACGCGTTAGGATCCGCCGCTATGATCTTGCGCGCTTCTTTAATCGCGCCCGTCATGCCGGCGCTAGCGGGCGTGAGCGCGACGTTAGCGCCGAATCGTTCGACGAGCGCGCGACGTTTGGCGTCGATGCTTTCCGGCGCGACGATAGTCGCCTTAACGCCACGCGCGGCGGCGAGTCGCGCGAGCGCGACGCCAAAGGCGCCGCTCGTCGCCTCAACGATATGCGTTTGCGGCGTTGCGAGGCCAAGTTGTAGCGCCGCGTTAAAGAGCGCGTCGGCGGCGCGATCCTTAATGGAACCGGTCGGACCGCACGATTCAAGTTTGAGCAGAACTCGGGCGCCGTCCGGCGGAAATAAGCGATTGAGTTCCACCGTCGGCGCTATTTGCTGTTCGAGAGTTGCGTCGTTTAGGAAACGATCGATCGCCATGGGTGTTCCTTACGTTGCTCAAATTGCCATTGTATTGTTTCGTAACGGCGTCGAAGTTAATTCGTTCAAATTGCCCGCCACAATCCACAATTGGGACCGTATAAAAACGGATCGTTTGTTGCGGACGAAGCGTTCTTATTAACCAATCGCAACCCACGAACCGCAACCAAAGATCCGGCGTTTAGTATAAAGCGCGTCTCGACGAATCGCAAGCGCTTTTAACAAAAAGCCGTATATTTCTCGATAATGACTCCTGATTGAGAACGCCTTCGCCCCTCGAAAAGAGAGAAGGCTAGAACTAGTCCTCGCCCTCTTTTGGGATAATTCGCGTCGACGTTTCGCGCCCTTTAACGGCTTCCATACGCTTTCTCTTTGTCTCTATGCGCTTTTCTATATGCTTTTCGAACTCGTCGCGATCAATTTGCTTATAGCGTTCGAGCTCGTCGTCGTATTTAAAGTTTGCTTCTCCTGTTTCAACCAAAGGATCAAGAATCGACGTCGTTTCCAAAATTGTATCATAGGTGATCGATAGACCCAGAATCGCTTCCGCGTCGTTTCTTTTAACTTCAGACTGGTACGCAACGCCGTCGACGTTCTCTTGAACCAGGGCGGTAAGATCGTCCTTCAGCTCGGGCGCTTTATCGTAGAGGGAATTGATAAACGCTATCTTTTGCGCGTACGGACGCTCTTTCAACCAGTCGATCAACGCCTTTTTCTTCTCACCAATCTGCCGAGAATCCGCCAGTCGCGCCGCCGCGTAATCGAGCGCGAGCGTTGTAAAATGAATTTCGTCGCGAAGGGCGCTATCAGTAAAAGCTCGCTCTAACTCTTGCCATTCGGTCAAAGTTCGAGGGGCGTTTGGCGAAGACGGTTTGCGATTGCCAGGGCGTAAAACGTCCGTTAGCGGCGCGCATATCTCGGTAATCGT
>CADCOO010000253.1 GCA_902803085.1 uncultured Planctomycetota bacterium | reverse complement strand
CGTCCGCTCGGGTGCGGATTGAATACGACCGTGTTGCCGGCGGCGATCATATTGATCGAATTATTGGCGATCGTTGGGAGCGAATGCGTTACCGGCGTAATAGCGCCAATAACGCCAAACGGCGCGTGCTCGATAACGGTCAGACCGTAGTCGCCGCTAAAGACCTCCGACGACAGCGCCTCGACGCCTTGCGCGTTGTATCCGACGTTAAGAAGTTTGTCAATCTTGTGCTCGAGACGACCGATCTTAGTCTCTTGCATTTCCATCGTACCGAGCTCAACGCTTTGTTCGATACAAATGCGACGGATCTGATCGAGCATCTTTTTACGTTCGGCAATAGTCCGTCTTGACAACTCTTCAAAGGCGTCGCGCGCGGCGGCGACCGCTTCGTTAGGATCGTCGAAAACGCCGTACCGACCATTAAAGCTCGCAGGCGCCACGCCGCCGCCGACCGCGCTAGCAGCCGACGCCGAACCGCCTAGTCGGGAAATAACCTCTTGCACTACGCTCCGCACAAGCGCTTCTGATAAATCCGCCATTTTATTATCGCTCCTATGCAAGATCAGGCGTTCGTTGCGCGCCGCCGCTCTCTGCGTTTGCCGAGCGCGCCGCGCCGCTCGCAACTCGTTCGGTCGACGCCGATTCTCTCGCAAACGCTTTGCCATCGCGCCTGTCTCGCTTCTCTATGTCAGTATAACCAATCGCGCGCTACTCGAGTGGTAGATTCTGGCGCTCCATCGTAATGGAATCAATCACGCCGATAATCGTACAGTCGACGGGCAGCGTTTTCGTCTCGGGCGTCATTCTCGCGCTCGATCCTTGTACGGCGAGAACAAACTGTCCTTCGCCCACGCCGACGACGTCGACGGCGACGAGCGATCGACCCGTTGTAATTAAATGATCGCGAGTTTTTGGATCAATGACGTACGGCTCGATCATAAGCAACTTTGAACCGCGCATCGATTCCGTCTTCTGAGTTGAAACTAAGGTTCCAACAATTTTCCCAATAAACATCTGCGATCCTCACAAGCCGTTCGCCTAAACCGCGCCGCCAAAACGCGCGTTACTTTCCGCTCGTTAAGAGCTCTTTTGTTTGACGACCGACGATAATCTCTTCGTTCGTCGGAATAACCCAGATCTGCACGCGACTATTCGGCGCGCTAATCTTCGCCTCTACGCGAATCGCTTTCTTATTAGCCTCTGGGTCAAGCACGATCCCAAGTTCTTCCAGACCGGCGACCGCAGCGGCGCGAACGTCGTCGCGATACTCGCCTATTCCGCCGGCGAAACTCAGAACGTCGGCGCCGCCCAGTTCTACTAAGGACGCGCCTATATAACGGCGAATATCGCCGACAAAGACGTCCAACGCCAACTTTGCGCGCTCGTCCCCAGCGTCGCGCCGCGCTGAAATATCGCGCATATCGCCGCTAACGCCGCTTACGCCCAAAAGACCGCTCTTCGTCGCAAGAGTCTGCAAGAGTTCGTCGAGCGACACGTTCATTTTGTGCATAAGATAGTTGCACCAGAATGGGTCAAAGTCGCCGCAACGATTGTTGTTTAACAATCCCGTTTGAGGACTGCCGCCCATGCTAGACGCGCGGCTCATGCCGTCCGCTATCGCGCAGATCGAGCTCGAACCGCCCAAGTGGCAACTAACAATTCGCTTGTCGGCGCCGAATATCTCGCGGCAACGCGTCGCTATATAACGATGACTCGCGCCGTGGAATCCGTAGCGTCGAACGCCGTATTGAAGAGCCCACTCGTAAGGAACCCCGTAGTATCGGTTGCGATTCGGAATATTCTCATGAAAACCCGTCTCAAACGCGGCGACAAGCGGTATCTCAGGCAACGCTTTTTTAAGCATTCTCATTGCGCGAACGTACGGAGGATTGTGCGCCGGAAGAACGTCGTTGAATTCCTCCATTGCGGATAAGACGTCGTCCGTTACGTACTGAACGCCCGTATAACCTTTCGCAAATACCGCCTTAAAACCTATTCCGGCAATTTCATCGGCGCTTGCAATGCATCCCGTTTCGGGATCCGTCAGCTGGCGCAGACACTCGCGCACCGCTACGCCATGGTCTGGCGCCGAGACGTTTTCCTCTTTCTTGAAATCGCCGATAACGATCTGACACGGACTAAACTCGTCGCCAATACGCTCGACGCGACCGTTTGCAAGCAAACGCTCGTCGTCCATGTCGTATAAGCTGTACTTGAAACTTGTCGAACCTAGGTTAGCAACCAAAATTTTCATGATAAACGCTCCGCTTTACGTCGAGACGCACAACGAGTCGCTCGACGCGCAATCTTACGTAGCGGCGACGCCGTCGATTCTCAGCGCCGTCGCGCTCTCAACCCTTACCGCCTACGCGATAAAAGCGTCGATCAAACCAGCGGAAGGACGCGGAATAACGTGCGCCGCCTTCAATTCGCCGACCGCTTCAGCCGCGGCCGCGCCAGCGTCGACCGCTGCGCGAACGCTGCCGACGTCGCCGCGAACGATCGTGGACACCAACCCGCCGCCAATTTGAATGCGCTTAACAACCTCGACGTCGGCGGCCTTCGCCATCGCGTCGGTAGCGTTTACGAGCGCCAACACGCCCTTCGTTTCGATCAATCCAATCGCGTCGTTCATTTCGTTTTCCTTATATTATGTTGTGGAATGAATCCTTGATATGCGCTTCTCAAGACGCGCTATTTCGAACTCTATAGTTCGTTTGCGCGTACAACAACGAGACGAGCCTATTGCGTTATACGCTACTTCGCAACCGGCGCCGTCTTCGTAAGCTTCGGAAGAACCTTCTCAACGTCGGCGTTCGGACGAGGAATAACTTGAACGCCCGTGATTTCGCCGATGCGCTGCGCGGCGGCTACACCGGCGTCCGTCGCTGCCTTCACCGCAGCAACGTCGCCCGTAACGAATACCGTTACGATTCCGCTACCGGGCTTGTCCCACCCGAGAAATTGCACGTTCGCCGCCTTCATCATGGCGTCCGTCGCTTCAAACAGGGTAACGAATCCCTTGCCTTCGAGAATACCCAACGCTTGCATCATAATGATCTCCAGTTTCGTGTTGAATTTCGCGCGCCGTCGAACGCGCCTCTCGACGCGACCAACCTTGCGCTCGGTATATTTCAAGCGACGGCGTCGAAACGACGTCGCGTTTATCCCATCGTGCGCGCTCCGCTCGAAAACGGCGCGACTATTTAATGAGTTCTATCTTCTGCGCGTGTTCAAGGTCAACGGCGTTCCCCTCGTCTGTGTCGAGGTGAACTTCAAGCTTAATCCCCTTGCCGACGCGAACCAGCACGTCCTCAAAGACGACGGAGCACACGCCGGACTCGACGCGCAACTTCATCATATCTTTGTCTTTGACGCCGTAATACGCCGCGTCTTCCGGTCCCATATGCACGTGGCGCGCCGCGCGAATTACGCCCTTTTTAAGTTCGACCACCCCGGCGGGCCCGACAAGCACGCACCCAGGCGTGCCGTCCAATTTACCGCTCTCTCGAACGGGCGGATCAATTCCCAACGAGATCGCGTCGGTGTAAGAAAGCTCAACCTGAGATTCCTTACGCGTAGGGCCGAGAATGCGAACGGAGGGCAACATTCTCTTACGAGGACCAATTAACATGACGGTTTCGTTTGCCGCGTAGAAGCCGTCCTGGTAAAGATCCTTCATCTTCGTCAAGGTCTTGCCTTTGCCGAACAGAGTTTCTACGTCGGCGTCGGTGAGATGAATGTGGCGCGCGGAAATACTCACGACCAACTCAGATTTACGCGGCTTTACCGTCGTCGCGTTTGCGCTCGGCGCAGGCGTTTTTCCCGCTAAAACGGCGGCGACGTTAGCCGCGACGGAATCAGGAGAACCGCCGCCGTCGCGCAGAATTTGACGAACAATCGCTTCCACCGTCTCTCGACTAACGTTCCTTAAAGAAGAGCCCATCTCTCAACCTTATGTCAAAAACCCCGTCTACTTTTCGCTAACGACACGAGTCGATTGGCGAATTCCAGATTTTACTCCAATCGCCAATTATACCCACTTTTCCCTCTCTTAAAAGAAGCAAATTGAAAAAAAAGCCTTTCTTCACGTCAATCCATCGGAGAAAAGACGCTTTTCCCGTCTAGTCTCAATAATAACGATTGTGCCGATTTTTAAAGCGTTCCAATTATCCTCGCCGCGTAAATTTCCGGAGTCGCTCGCTATTGAAACGCCTCTGATTATAATTATGTCCAAGAGTCGCGCTCTATGAGCCGGCAGTCCGCACGTATAGACGTTCCTTTAAGAAGTCAGACCTATGAGAAAGTTCTCAATTATAGTCCTCAAGCTTACGCTTATAGCGCTCATCTTCTATTATCTCGTTTACCGAGCCTTAAAAAGCGACGCGTTCACAGAACTCAAATTCGAGACGCTCAACTGGAATTATCTGGCGCTAGGCTTACTTCTCAATCTCGTCGCCACCATTATAACGATCGTACGCTGGCGCGCGCTCGTCCTTGCGCTTAACGCGCCGTTATCAATGGGCGACGCAATGAAATTCGGTTTTATCGGATTCATGTTTAATCTTTCGCCGGTAGGAGTCGTAGGAGGGGACGCCGTCAAAGTGGTCCTTCTTTCCCAAAAGAGCGGCTTATCAATTTCACGATCAACGGCGAGCGTCGTGATTGATCGTGCGATCGGCCTCTACGCCATGTTTGTTCTCGGGGTTCTCGTCTTATTTCTCACGGGTTTTTACCATAATCCCGCGCCGTTGGCGCAATTTGCCACGAAGGGGCTTATCGCGCTCACAGTTTTTACGACGCTCTTTTTTGCTGTTATCGTCTGGCCGTCGTCTAAACAATCGCTCGGCGCTTTTTTGCGAAAAATCCCGTTAATCGGAGGATTCGTGGAGAAATTGACGTCGGCAACTTTGGAATACAATCGGAGTCGCAAGACGCTCCTCTACTCGTTTCTTTCCACTTTTTTAGTTCATACAGGCTTCGCCGTCTCATTATTCTGCCTCGCGCGAGGCCTGTATCGCGACGTTCCCAATTTAATCGATCATTTTGTGCTCTACTGTCTCGGCAACGTTGGCTCGATCATTCCGCTTTCAGCGGGCCCCTTGGAATACTTTCTCGACGAGCTTTATCCGTTGTTTCTAATTCCCTCGCGAGGTTGCTCGCTAGAACCCGGTTACGGAATGGCAATCGGAATAGTTTACCGCCTTGCGACGGCGCTCGTAGCGTTAATTGGAGTCGCGTACTACGTTCTTTCGAAACGAAAGCTCAACGGCGCCCCTGATCATTCTAACGTTGACAATTCTTCGGTTGGTTAATTTTACACTTTCTCTATTTTAACATTATTTTCTCTGCGCCAATTCACTTTGTCATCTCATTCAATCAAAGATCGCTTGTTATTGGTTTAAATCATGTTTATAAAATGTATACAAATGTTGATAGATTTTAATTTTTAATCATGTCGCTTTTTATTAAAAAAAATAAACAACACTCTTTTACACGAAACTACATACTTTTTACACCGT